>JBBAAF010000018.1:0-46190 GCA_041658425.1 Bacteroidales bacterium
TCAATCTCTAACTTTTCTTCTCCCTTTTCTTTTCCTTTTTTTTCGTTCTTATCATATTCTTAACGATTCTGTTATAATCTGTAAGCAATATAGTGTCATTTCTTTACGATTATCGTCGTTTATGTATTTTTGCTTCGAATCTATAAACAAAAAGATATGTGCGGCATTGTAGGTGCATTTGAATTGAAATTCCCTTCGGCGGAATTGAGAACCCAGGTTCTGGATATGTCGAAAAAGCTTCGCCATCGCGGGCCCGACTGGTCAGGTATTTATTGTGGTGAAAAGGTGATATTAGCTCATGAACGGCTCTCGATAGTTGATCCGGAATCGGGTCGCCAGCCCTTGTATAGTAAAGATCGAAAACTCATACTCGCTGTAAACGGCGAAATCTATAACCACCAGGAGATACGGTTGGGAATGAACGGTTCTTACCATTTTACCACCCATTCCGATTGCGAGGTAATTCTTGCATTATACCGGCAAAAGGGAAAAGACTTTCTTGAAGATCTGAACGGCATATTTGCCTTTGCACTATATGATGAGGAGAAAGATTGTTATCTGATTGCCCGTGATCCGATCGGGATTAACCCGCTTTATATGGGATGGGATAAGCATGGTCAGTTTTATGTAGCCTCCGAACTAAAGGCGCTTGAAGGAGTATGTAATAAAATTGAAGAATTTCTGCCCGGACACTATTATTATAGTCCTGAGGGAGCCATGAAACCGTGGTACAAAAGAGAGTGGACGGAATACGACGCAGTAAAAGACAATCCTACCAGTCTGGAAGAGCTCCATGATGCCCTTGAGAAGGCTGTTCACCGGCAATTGATGTCGGATGTTCCGTATGGGGTACTCTTATCAGGAGGACTCGATTCTTCAGTGATATCGGCTATTGCCGCTAAGTATGCCCGTAAGCGCATTGAATCGGGGGATCAGCAGGAAGCCTGGTGGCCACGATTGCATTCTTTTGCAGTTGGGTTGGTTGGTTCGCCTGATCTGGTTGCTGCCCGAAAGGTTGCGGACCATCTTGATACCGTTCATCACGAAATTCATTTCACCATAGAAGAAGGGTTGGATGCCATCCGGGATGTGATCTATCATATTGAGACCTATGACGTGACATCGGTAAGGGCATCAACCCCGATGTATCTGATGGCCAGGGTAATTAAATCGATGGGTATCAAAATGGTTCTATCCGGGGAAGGGGCAGATGAGATTTTCGGGGGGTATCTGTATTTTCACAAAGCACCGTCGGCCGAAGCTTTTCATAAAGAAACGATTCGCAAATTATCCAAACTTCATCTGTATGACTGTTTAAGGGCCAATAAATCCTTAGCGGCCTGGGGAGTGGAAGGCAGGGTTCCTTTCCTCGATAAAGAGTTTTTGGATGTTGCCATGCGGATCAATCCGGATGACAAAATGATTAAGAACGGCCGGATGGAAAAATGGGTACTCCGGAAAGCATTTGAAACCTATCTCCCCGAAAAAATCGTGTGGCGCCAGAAAGAGCAATTTTCAGATGGTGTTGGATATAGTTGGATCGACACACTTAAATCCATTGCCTCTGAGCGTGTTACCGATGAACAAATGGCTTCGGCACCCTATCGTTTCCATGTTAATCCGCCTCTGTCAAAAGAGGAATACGTTTACCGGACGATCTTTGAAGAGCATTTCCCGTCGGACCAAGCTGCCTCCTGTGTTCCCTCAGTACCCTCAATTGCTTGCAGTACGGCTGAAGCTCTGGAATGGGATGCGAGTTTCCGGAATAATGCCGATCCCTCGGGGCGGGCAGTAAAGTCGGTTCATAATCAAAATTAGAAACAGCTTATTCGCAAGAAAACACAAAAGGCCTGACTTTACTCAAAGTCAGGCCCTTATACTCTTTTCACACCCACCTCGCGGAGAAAGAGGGATTCGAACCCCCGGTGCCCTCGCAGGCACAACGGTTTTCAAGACCGCCGCGATCGACCACTCTGCCATTTCTCCATGCCGCAAAAGTAAAAATCTTTCCCGAATTCTTGCTATCCCAAATTAACAGACCCTCGGAAAGCCGTATAGACATTAACAAATCGTCCACAAAATGGAAAATATCAGGCTCAAAAAGATATTTCCATGTTATTAACCTTTTTTTTTGAAAAATGTTAAAAAAAAAACCGGTGAAATTTGCTTAAGATCAATAATGGCCTAAATTTGTATAGCATTGCAACTATTCACTAATCCATAAAAACTATTTTTATGAACAAAGCACAATTAATCGACGCTATCGCAAAGGATGCAAACCTTACTAAAGCTGATGCCAAGAGGGCATTGGATGCATTTGTCAAAACCACCGCTACCACACTGAAAAGTGGTGGACGTGTTGCTCTGGTCGGTTTTGGGTCATTTTCCGTTTCAAAAAGGAATGCCCGTACCGGTCGTAATCCCCAAACTGGTGCACCGATTAAGATCGCGGCCAAGAAGGTGGTTAAATTCAAAGCTGGTACCGAACTAACCGGGAAAGTAAAATAACCGGAACATCTTACTAACAGGGAGTGCCATGCACTCCCTTTTTTTTTCTATGGACGCACTGATCGATTTTCTGTCTCAATTTACTACTCCCCGCAGATTTCAACTATTCAAGGATGTAGCTGCAAACAGAACGCGGTATATCACACCGGTTCTGGAAGACATTTACCAGCCTCATAATGCAAGCGCAGTGCTCCGAACCTGCGATTGCTTGGGAATCCAGGATATACATATCATCGAAGAAAGAAACCGGTATAAACTAAATCCTGATGTCGAATTAGGATCAGCGCAATGGTTAAACCTTATCAGATACAATAAACCGGAAGGGAACACGGAAGCAGCCATTCAAGGTCTTAAGGCCAATGGGTACCGGATTGTATCGACCTCTCCTGATACCAGGGATGTTTCTCTTGATAACTTAGACCTCTCCAGAGGAAAAATCGCTCTTCTGTTTGGTACCGAATTGAAAGGCCTGTCGCAACAAGCTATGGACCTGTCAGATGAATTCGTCAGGATCCCAATGACCGGATTTACTGAAAGCTTCAATATCTCCGTTTCAGTAGCAATAGTGGCATATTCGCTGATACGGGACCTTAGAAACTCATCGCTCCCCTGGAGATTGAATGATGCGGAACAAAAGTTGCTGATACTCGACTGGCTACGAAAAAGCATTAAGTATTCTGATCAACTCGAAAAAAGATTTATATTTGATAATCAAAACAAAGAACCATGGCAATTAAACCTATGAATTGCATCATCATCGAGGATTACGATGAATCACGCAAGCTGGTGGAAATCTTTGTACAAAAAACCAGGATGCTTAACCTGGTTGGATCCTATGGTAGTGCTGTAGAAGCCATTAATGATCAAAGCCTTACCGTTAAAGCCGACCTGGTACTTCTTGATATTGAGCTTCCTGAAATGTCGGGGATGGAATACCTGCGGACTTTAGAAGAAAAACCAGTGGTTATCATCTTATCTGCTCAGGAGAAGTATGCCCTGGAAGCGTTTCAATACGATGTTACCGACTACATTTTAAAACCAATCACGTATGCACGGTTCTATAAAGCCGTATCAAAAGCCTATTCTCACTGGCGCCGGCAATATAACGTGCAAAAGATTCAAAACGACATATTTGTCAAGAAAGGCCACAGCCTTATAAAACTAAGTTATGACGAAATCATCTGGATCGAATCTTTGGAAAATTACGTACTGGTTATAACCTCTAATGAAAAGCTGGCCGTGCATTTCACGCTTAAGGCTATTCTCAAGAAACTCCCGCCTGATCAATTCTTGCAGGTTCATCGGTCTCATATTGTTAATCTAAATAAAATAGAGACCATCAAAAGAAACAGCCTGATTATCAAGGAACAGACACTTGAGCAGGAGGTTCCCGTCGGCAAATCATACCGTGATCAGTTGCTTGCCAGCCTCAATCTGATGTCGCATTAACCCAATGGATGGTTCGAAGGAATTATTCCTGAAATACTTAGGCCAAACCTCACCCTATCCTCTCGGACTGGAAGTGTCAAGAGCCGAAGGTTGTTACCTGTATGATCCTTCCGGGAAAAAATATCTCGACCTGATCAGCGGATTTTCTGTAAGCAACCTCGGTCATTCTAATCCCCATATCATCAAGGCCATCCGTGAACAGGCCGGATTATATCTGCACACTATGGTTTATGGCGAACTTATTCAATCGCCACAGGTTATGTATGCCAAAGAGCTAATCAAAACCCTTCCGGACAGCCTCAACCAGGTGTTTTTTGTAAATTCCGGATCCGAGGCAGTCGAAGGAGCCCTCAAATTGGCCAAGAGATTCACCGGTAAACCGGAACTGGTTTGCTTCACCAACGCTTATCACGGAAGCACTCACGGAGCTCTCAGCGTAATGGGAAATGAAATGTACAAAACGGCATTTCGCCCTCTCCTCCCATCGGTAAGAATTCTTGAATTCAACAATATTGATTCCCTGGATGCCATCTCAACAACTACAGCTGCTGTAATTATTGAACCCATTCAGGCGGAAGCAGGAATCCTAACCGGAGAAACCGACTTCTTTAAAGCGCTGTCAAATCGTTGCAGGGAGGTCGGAGCCCTTCTTCTTTTTGATGAAATCCAAACCGGGTTTGGCCGTACCGG
This sequence comes from Bacteroidales bacterium, assembly GCA_041658425.1. GTDB lineage: Bacteria > Bacteroidota > Bacteroidia > Bacteroidales > UBA12481 > UBA12481. Next base: position 4,648 of record JBBAAF010000018.1, read on the forward strand.
TACTCTTTTTGCTTTCGAACAACTAGGTGTTGTTCCTGATATTCTGTTACTTGCAAAAGCACTCGGAGGAGGTATGCCACTGGGTGCGTTTATTGCCTCTGCGGATATAATGAACTCGCTGACACACCATCCCGTTCTTGGCCATATTACCACTTTTGGCGGACATCCTGTTTGTTGTGCAGCCGGACTGGCCTCCCTGCAGATAATCCTGGAACAAAAGCTTTATACAAGGGCCCGCGATCTTGAGGAATTGATCAGGGAAAAGCTGCACCATCCGGCAATACTGGAAATCAGGGGAAAAGGCCTGCTATTGGCCGCAAAACTGGATTCCGAAGATCGCGTGCATCAGTTTTTTAATTTAAGTCTTGAAAAAGGCCTGTTATTCGATTATTTCCTTTTCTGCAAGGACAGTATACGCATCGCCCCGCCGCTGATTATCTCGGATGCCGAAGCAAAGGAAATGTGTAACCTGATCATTGAAACATTGGATCAAACAGGCCGATAGTCTATTTGACTTCAAAATCGAGCAAAACCTTTCCTTCGAGATCTGCAACCAGATGATCGCCCGGCTTGACCGGTCCTACACCGGCAGGAGTTCCTGTGAAAATAAGATCACCCATCTGGAGGGTAAAAAACCTGGAAACGTAAGAAATGAGGTATTCAAAAGTAAAGATCATGCCTGAAGTATTCCCTGCCTGAACCTGTTTGCCATTAATGCTTAATCCGAAACTCAGCTGGTGGACATCCGGGAAGTCCGTTTTTGCAACAAAAGTTCCAACCGGAGCGGAGTTGTCAAAGGATTTGGCTGTTTCCCACGGGAGTCCTTTCTCCTTGGCTTTTTGCTGTATATCCCTGGCCGTAAAATCGATCCCTACGGTTAATTCCTCAAAATAGCGATTAGCAAAGCTTTCAGCGATATTCTTTCCAACCCGGCAAATTTTGATCACGATTTCCAATTCGTGATGAACATCTGTAGAAAAATCCGGATAAAAAAATGGCTTGTTACCCTTTACCAAAGCTGTATCGGGCTTCATAAAAACAATCGGCTCAACCGGAACGGGATTATTGAGCTCCCTTGCATGTTCACCGTAATTCCGTCCAATACCAATGATTTTCATTATCTGGATTCTCTAAGTTTAAGATACAGCCTGGTGATGATCTTTTTAGTATAGGCCGGAAAGTCACCATCCATCATCCAGTTATAATAGGACTTTTCGCGGGCAAAAACATCCAGTACCTTCTGTCCCTTATACTTTCCGAAATTTAAAACCTCCTCGCCGGCTTCATTGTAAACAATCCGGCCTGCAAAATCAGCAAATTTATTGCCTTGGCCGATGGCTGAAAGTGAATCAACGGTTCGTCCAAGATCGGTGTATCTTTCAAGTTGGGACTGAAGTATTTCCCATGTTGCTTCAACATCTGCAAGAGCTGAATGGGCATTCATTAAGTCCTTGTTGCAATAGAATTTATAAGCAGCAGCAAGGTTTCGCGGCTCCTTCAGGAAGAATATGGCCTGAACATCCACAAACTTATTCTCTTTCAGATCGATATCATATCCAACCCGGGCAAATTCCTCTGCCAGCATCGGAATATCAAATTTATCCGAATTATACCCACCGAGATCACAACCCCGGATAATGGAAGCCACTTCGCCGGCTATCATCTTAAAAGTAGGAGCATCAGCAACATCGATGTCGGAAATTCCATGAATTTTGGTGACTTCGGGCGGTATCGGAATTTCGGGATTGACTCTATATGTTTTGATTATTTTTTCGCCGCTGTCATTCACTTTAAGCAAAGCTAATTCCACGATCCTGTCGGTTCCGATATTGAGCCCTGTGGATTCGATATCAAGAAATACGATAGGACGTGTAAGCTTGATATTAATAAACGGGAAGCCGATCTGGTTTTTGTCTTGTGCAGTTTTTTTTGTCATGGCAGATAAAAAGAACCCCGCCGGAGCGGGGGTTATATTCAGGTATTAATCATCATTGGCATTAACAGCATCAGCAGGTTTTCATCTTCTGATTCCTCCTCTTTGGGCAACAGGATACCGGCACGTGTTGGATCGGCTAGTTCAGCAACAACTTCTTCGCCAACAATATTGCTCAGAATATCGATCAGAAACAAAGATTTGAAACCGATCTCCATGTGGTCGCCGCCATACTGGCAATTCAGTTTCTCTACAGCTGAGATCGAATAATCAATGTCCTGTGCAGAGACAATCAATTGATTTGAATTGAGTTGAAGCTTAACCAGGTTACTGGCCTGATTGGAATATACAGAGACCCTTCTGAGTGTATTCAGAAACAGGACCCTGTTAATATAAACCTTGTTCGGATTATTTTTTGGGATGACAGATTCATAGGCCGGGTAATTACCTTCAACCAGGCGGCAAATCAATTTGTATTCCGAGAGGGTGAATATTGCATTCTTTTCGTCAAAAGCCAGGTTAACTTCATTTTCCTCTCTGGGAAGGATGTTTTTCAGCAGATTTGCCGGCTTCTTAGGCAGGATAAATGAGGAATCTTTTTCGCTTCTGATATCTTTTCTTCTATATCTCACCAATTTGTGGGCATCCGAAGAAACGAATGTGACATGATCCTGGCGGAGTTCTATCAAAATACCGTTCATTACCGGCCTGAGCTCATCATCGGCGGTAGCAAAGAGGGTACGGTTGATTCCCTTATACAATGAATCGGCCGGGAATGACACCTCGGTAATCCGATCCTCTTTCAGCCCCTGAAGTATCGGAAAATCGATGCCGGGTTTTCCAACAATACTATATTTCCCGTTCTCGGAAACGATATCTATACCTAAAGAATCCAGATTTATGTCGAAGGTTAGAGGCTGCTCCGGAAATTCCTTTAATGTATCAATCAATATCCTTGCAGGAATTGCTATTGAGCCATCACCATCGGCATTTTCAATAGTCAGACTGGTAATCATAGTGGTTTCGAGGTCAGAAGAAGTAACCACTAAAACACTATTATTCAACTGAAACAAAAAATTATCCAGTATCGGCAGGGTATTTTTTGTACTGATCACACGGCTAATAGCTTGAAGATGTGATAACAGATCGGTGCTGGAAATAATAAACTTCATAATTCTTTCCTGTTTAAAAATCAATTTGGTCGTTTTGCCCTCTAAAATTAGTAAAAACCACTTGATAAGAAGCGGTGTCAGAACTAAATTATAAACAACTTATTTTCACTTTGCCGGTATCACGAAATTATTGGAATTGGCGAACAACGAATTAAAGACATAGAACTGAATCACTACCCAGGATTTATCGTCAATCAGGGCCCACATTCGTTCATCATCCCAAATTAATGGATTTCCTTCAGAGTCAAGCTTCCCGTTTGCAATACGTTTCCAGGCTATCACCTTCCTGGTATTGCCGGAATTATCGTTAAGGGTTAGAATCCGGTAAGGTTTTGCCGCCAAAAGGGAGTCTTTGATGCGCTGAGGGGTACTGTCAGCAAAAAATTCGAAATTCACTTTTTCAAATTGGCTGATATAAAACCGGACTCCAACGGTATCCAGAGTACCGGGAATTTTCATCCCTTCAGGTAAGGTGAGAGAATATTGATTGTTACCTGAACTTGCAAGATGGAAGGATGCTTTAGGATTATCCTCATTAATTACCGATATAGCCTTGATATCGTTAAAGTTGTATTTAAAAATCTCGGTTGATCTCCAACTTATCTCGTCAACAAAGAAGCGCGTGCTTAAATATCCGGTAAAACCAGGAATATCAACAACAAAGGGTACCGAAGAACCTTCGAGCATCATAAAAGTACCCATCTGGTCCTGTGTAGGTCCGCCAACATAAATGGTTTTCAGCAGTTTTTTCTTATGGTAAACTTCCACCTTGGTATTCCTGGTGGCAAGCATCCTTACTGCATTGTCGAGCATTGATGTTGACACTGGTGATTTAACACGTACGCGGTTCAGCGTTTTCAGCAGGTTATCGATAGCATCGGTCCTGACCACATACTTATCATTAACCATCCAATGATCATTCCGGCGGGTAAGGGTAACCTGTTGGTTGTCTTTCCTCACCATGAAAATCCGGTCGATGGAGGCTGTATCTTCCACTGCAAAATCCCGGAGCTCCCGCTTAATACTGCTGTTACTGTTCCGGGATACCAGGATTATGGTGACAATCCCGAGTACTACTATAAGGCCGATTATAATTCTATTCTTCTTCATATCATTTCGAATACTTACGTTTTCGTACAATCATGCAGGACAGCCCCAATACAACAATTATCAGGACCGGAAGGCCAACATTAAACAAACGCCAGAAACCAAGTTCATTGGTTGTTATACCTTCACGTAGTAATCTGACTTTCACCTCCCGGTTGCGAAGCGTCATTACACCGGAATCATCGAGGAGGTAATTCACACAATTCAGGAGAAATTCACGATTACCAAATGTAGTTTTCGTATATTGATCATAACCAAGTGGTTGAGTCAAATATTTGCCTTCTTTAACCTGAACAACATTCCGTGCGCAATCGCCGTCGGCAACAACAATCATCTTTGTTGTCACCGCACTTTTATCATACACTTTGAAAACATTGTTATTGATAAAATCTTTCATCAGCCTGTTCTTATAATGGCTGGTAAACTCACCCTCCATCATAACGGCAACCGGCAAATGCTGCATCGAGAATTTTGAGGAATCCAGTCTCTCTGCAAAAATATCCATGGAAACCCTGATTGGTGAACGGATTATTCTGGTGTGATTGGAGGAGGTAAGGATCACTGATTTACGAACCTTTGGATCTTCGCCAACGGTATCAATCGGACTGACAAAATCGAATTTAACGGGGATAATATTCCGCGATATCGGGTTATCCTGACGGCCCATGATCAAGGGGAAAAACGGGAAGTACGCCAACTGAAATTTCGGCTGTTCCGCATCTTTTGGTGCTACATTAACGGGCATCAGGGCGCACTGGTAATCCTGTATCAGGCTGGAATTAATGCGGGCGCCATAAGAGTAGATTATGTCACCCAAATTAACCTGGCTGTTAATCTCGCCCATGGTTTCTCTCTCAGATGCAAGTGGACTCATGTCAACCTTTACAGCATCCACCAGCCATAAAACCTTGCCACCCCGCATTATAAACTGGTCGATAATGAACTTGTCCTTTTCGGAATACTTGGTCTTAGGATCGGCAATAACTATAGCCTGGCAGCCATCCAGGGCACTGATTTTTTCGCCGATTTCAATACGCTTGACAATGTAGAAATCCCCAATGGCACGGGCAAACCGGGCCACTTCATATTGGTTGAGTTCTCCATGACCTTCAATAAACCCAACCGTTGGTGTGTTTTCTCTTGAGACGGTACGAATACCAGTAATAAATTCATATTCAAGCGTTTCGATGGATTTATTGATACTGGCATCATTAAAACTGTTTGTGAGGCTTCCCTGGAAAAAATTGACTATCCGATCATATTCCTGGCCATGCTGACGGTAAGTCATAATTGCTCCGGGAAAAACCACCTGCTGGGTTTTGCTTCCATCACTTTTTTGAGATTGCACATTAAAGTACTGGAGGCCATCTTTGGCCAAAGCATCGTAAACCTCCCTGCGTGTCTTTTGATCAGGACTTTCCGATGGATTAACAAACTCGAATTCAATATTCTTTTTACCATATACCTTGAACTCATCAAGAAGTTCACGGGTTGCTTTCTGCAATCTGCAAAATCCTGCCGGCAGGTTGTTATCTCCGAGATAAACCTTTATGTAGACAACATCCTTTAGTTCTTTCAGATAGGTTTTAGTACCCTGTGAAACTGTATAGCGTTTTTCCTGGGTGAGGTCAAAACGATGGTAAACGTAATAGCCTACCAGGTTAACCAATACCACAACGATCAGCAGAAGAATCAACTCAAAGATATTTTGCCTTTTTACTTTTTTCTTGTCCATTTTTAACCTCCTACCATTTGCGGCTTTCAAGAACAATTTTGGTAAAAAGAATAAATACCGCGATAACGGAAGCAAAATAAAGGACATCACGTGTATCGATTACTCCCCGTGACAGCGAGTTATAATGATACGAGATCCCCAGGCTGGCGATAAAATTCTCTATGCCTCCGGATAGGCCTAATTTGGAAATATAATCAAACCCAAGAAACAGTACAAAACATCCGGTTACTCCCAGGATAAAGGAAATAATCTGATTTTCAGTTATGGAAGATGTGAAAAGCCCGATAGCAACATAAACTCCTGCCAGGAAGAAAAGTCCGATAAACGACCCCCAGAATCCGCCGGTATCCAGATTACCACGAGGACTGCCCAGCCAGATTACTGAAAAAAAATAGACCAGCGTGGGAAGAATTGCCAGAAGCACGAGCACAACACCAGCAAGGTATTTTGACAGGATGATTTTAAGATCGCTTAAAGGCCGGCTCAGCAGAAGCTCCAGTGTACCGGTCCGCTTTTCATCCGAAAAAAGCCTCATGGTAACAGCCGGAACCAGGAACAGGAAGACCCATGGAGCCAGAATAAACATCGGATCGAGGCTGGAGTATCCCGATTCCAGAACATTGAATTCTCCCGGGAAGACCCACAGGAAAAGCCCGTTGAGCACCAGAAAAACGATGATAACGATATAGCCGGTTAGTGAACTGAAAAATCCGTTTATCTCACGTTTCAGCAAGGTTAACATAAAAATGCCTTTTTTAGAGAGTTACAAATGTAGAAAAAAAAAGAAACCCATCAGGGTTCCATAGCCATGCGGCAAACGATAGTGGCAGCTGTTGCCGAAGCTTCTGTATCACCAAGTTTCTCATTCAGTTCCCGATACCCATCAGCTATTTGCTGCCTGAATCCGGTATCCTTAAGAATCCTTTCGAGACTGTTTTTAAGGTTGCCGACTGTATAATTGTTTTGAATGAGTTCATCAATGCATGATCTGTCGAGGATCAGATTTACCAGGGAAATGTATTTTATTTTAATCAGCATACGGGCAATCAGATAGGAAACCGGGGCGGTTTTGTAACAAACAACCTGAGGGGTTCCAAGAAGGGCGGTTTCCAGAGTGGCAGTTCCTGACGTAACCAAAGCTGCAGTGGCTATCTTCAATAATTCGAGAGTTTTGCCATGGATAATTCTAACATCGGCCTGGCCTGATATTTCACGGTAAAAGGATTCTGAAAAGTTCCCATGCCCTGCTATAACGAACTGAAATTCTTTAAATTGATCTATAATCTGTACCATAGTAGGCAGTATCAGGGCAATTTCCTGCCGGCGGCTTCCGGGAAGTAAGGCAATGACCGGCTTTCCATTCAAACCTAAAGCAGACCGGATCATTAGCGGATCAGAATTCCTGACCGGCAGAACATATTCCTTCACCGGATTTCCAACATAATCACATGGAACACCGTATTTTTCAAGGAATTCGGCTTCAAAGGGCAGAACACACAGCGACCTGTCGGAATAACGGGCCAGTTTATAAGCTCTCGACGGCATCCAGGCCCAAACTTTTGGTGTAATATAATATACTGATCTAAATTTCTTTGTTTTAAGCCAACGGATCAGACGGAGGTTAAATCCACCATAATCAATGGGTATTACAACATGAGGTTCAAACGCCAGAATCTCCCTTTTAGAAATACGGAAATTTTCATGAATCTTTAATGCTTTGATTATTAGCTGTGTAAACCCCATAAAGGCTAAATCCCGAATATGGATTACAGCCTTTCCCCCTACCCTTTCCATCAGATCCCCGCCCAGAAACCGAAATTCAGCATCCGGATCGATAGCCAATATCGATTGCATGAGCATGGATCCATGCTGATCGCCTGATGGCTCACCGGCAATCAGAAAATATTTCATCTTTTTTCCTTAAGTTCTTCTAGAAGAATCGTATACATAATACTGCAAAGGTAAAAAGGAAAGTGGCCAGCAGCACACCCCGGGCTGATTTAAGCATGTTCTGCCTGATAAAAAGGAAAAAGACCAGTAAATCCGGCAAAACCGATAGTGAAATAATATGGGTTAGAATCCCGAGGTTCTTATATACTTTAAAAAAATCAACCAGGCTAAGGTCGCTGTAACGTACAAAATAGTAACAAGTTAAAGCGATTGCAGGAATGATCACCCCTGCAGCGAATCCGATCCAAAGCTTATTCAATCTATCCCTTATCATAGGTAAATTATCAGAACACCCATAATTTCAATGCTTCCATAGCGGGATAATCAGTAACATCCACACTAACGGGAACTATTGCACCATAATTGTGTTTGAGGGCCCATTCATCGGTATCTTCAGCAAGCGGTTCATCATTACTGAATTCCCCGGTCAGCCAAAAATAATCATGTCCCTGCGGGTCAGTCCTTTTCTCGAATTCTTCTTTCCAGACACCAATGGTTTGCCGGCAGACCCTAATCCCGTTGCATAGTTCCGGTGAGATCCTGGGAAAATTAACATTCAGGCAAGTCCCCATGGGAAGTCCGGATACTAAAATCTTCTGAATCAGCGGGCGGGCGTATTTTACTGCCAGACGAAAATCTGCATCGGGAGAATGATCATCAACGGAAAATGCTACCGAGGGGATTCCATTCATGCAAGCTTCAATTGCCGCTGCCACGGTTCCGGAGTAAAAAAGGCTGACAGATGCATTCGAGCCATGATTGATACCCGACAAAACCAGGTCGGGTTTTCGATCCAATATCTGGTTGAGTGCAATTTTAATGCAATCGGCCGGGGTTCCGGAACAGGCATAAGCCGAGAAACCATTATGCATAGCTGAGGTCTTGAGCCTGATGGGATGGTTGAGTGTTACTGCATGCGACATTCCGGACTGCCCGGTAACGGGTGCTACCACGACTACTTCTCCAAACTCACCCGCCAACTGCGAAAGTTCCTGGATTCCCCGTGCACGATAACCATCATCATTACAAACCAGAATCAGTGGTTTTTTAATCATATCAAAAATTTACGCCACAAAAATAGAAAACCGTTTCTACCTGCGCACTCTGTGATAAAACAAAATTCTGTAATAAAACCCGGATCACCGATTCCGGTGGTTTACGGTGTTTTCGATCTCAACCAGGCAGTTCATTACGTTAATCTTTCCAAAACATTTGCCGGTGGAACGGGCATCCCGCAATCTGCATTTAAAGTTATCACGCCAAAGGCAAGTTTTAAAAGATTTTATTTTTATGAAGACCCGATCCTGTTCTCCTGGTTTACAGACCCGGCCGCCGGTCTTTATGAGATTACACTCGATTTAAAATATGAAGAATGGATGAAAACCGGGGCATCCAAAATCTGTTCTGTGAGTTTTACAAGGCAGCTCAATCCATCAGAGCTTGAGTTTGACAGGGATCGTTATAGCTACAGGTTCTACTCTGATTCCTTTTTCGCTCACCTTGGCACTAGCATTCAGCAAAATGTTGCTGTCGATTATCGGAAGCCGCTCGCTCTTGAGCTTTTGATCACGGCGGCAGATACAACGCTGGCAAAGTATCTCAATTGGTTTAACCTGGAAATTGACGATAAAGTCAACCCCATCGGGAATGTTAAAGGAGCAATCGGCGTGGTCGGCACAAAATATTCAATTCCCTTTCCCGATCTGATTCTATCTCCCAGGTCTCAGGATTCGCTGGTTAAGGGAAAGTATACACAAAAGCTTGGTTTTGTGAATAATCCTGATTGGTAGGATAATAATTAGTTTTTGTCATGAATCATCTCGAAAAATACGACCACCCTCATCCGGCCTCATGGATTCCGACCTTATATTTTGCCATGGGACTGCCATTTGTAGCAATTGGGACATCAATCACGAACCCATCACCATGAACCCTGGTAACACAACGGAGTTTTGTTTCCTCAAAAGATCGACGGGAAATACGCTATGCTAAGCCGGCCTAGTTATAACGGGCATACTCCATTTGGTGATATTTATATCAGTTATAGTCCGGACATGAAATATTGGGGAGAACATAGAATAGTTATGAAGGTTACCCCATTTGCAGATAGTGCATGGCAATGCACAAAAATCGGCGCAGGACCGGTTCCTATTTTAACCGAAGACGGCTGGCTATTGTTTTATCATGGTGTTATTAATACCTGCAACGGCTTCAGATATTCGATGGGTGCTGCCTTATTGGATGTCAATCAACCTGATAAGGTTCTCTACAGAACAAAACCCTATTTACTGGCTCCTGCAGAATTATACGAACTGACAGGAGATGTGCCCAATGTGATATTTCCTTGTGCAGCTTTGATGGATGATGATGGCAAGATTGCGATTTATTATGGAGCTGCTGATACGGTTACTTGCCTGGCCTTTTGCCATCGTGCTGAAATTCTTGATTTTATTAAGAGTAACTCATGATCCCAATAATTCTGACTAAATCAGATTGCTGTTCCCCCTCTCTCCCCGGTACGTATTCTTATACATTCCTCCAGGGGAGTAATAAATATCTTCCCGTCACCAACACGTCCTTCGGCTCCGTTAGTGCGTGCAGATTTCAGTATCGTGTCAACTGTTATGTCAACAAACGCTTCATTGACAGCTATTTCAATTTTGATTTTGGGGATCAGATCCGGAACAATAATCTGCCCCCTGTACATCTCTTCAATTCTCTGCTGGCCATGACCCGAAACACGGCTGACAGTGATTCTTTTTATATCGGCTTCGATGAGTGCTTCACGCACTTTATCAAGCTGAACTTCTCTTATTATTGCTGTTATTAATTTCATTGTCAATGATTTTCAAGATAATTTGATTAACTTGGATTTAACATTCCATACCCTCTTTCACCATGATAAGACCTGTCGAGACCTGCCATTTCATCATTTTCTGATGATTTAAACTTTATAAATCTGTCTAATGTAAAGATCAATATGTAAGTCATCACTGCAGCATAAACAATCGCGATGATTACAGCCAGAGCCTGAATTCCCAGTTGATTCCAGACTGTCCAGGAACCACCTGCAACTGAGGCGGCATCAGACATCCAGGATGGGCGTATAAAAAAGACAAGAAGAACAGCCCCTGTGATCCCGCCTATACCATGAATACCAAAAGCATCGAGGCTATCGTCATAACCAAGTTTGTTTTTCATCATAATTGCCATATAGCATACAAAGGATGCGACAATACCAAGTACCATTGCTCCATAAGGCTGAACCACTCCTGCAGCCGGGGTAACGGCAACAAGTCCTGCCAGGATACCACTGGCAAAGCCCAGAGCTGTGGCTTTTCCCTGGTGCATACTTTCAATGATCATCCAGGCCAAAGCTCCTGAGGCAGCTGCAACCTGTGTGGCAGTCAAGGCCTGGGCGGTGCTTAGTCCGCTTGAGATACTGCTGCCTGCATTAAATCCAAACCATCCAACCCAGAGTAATCCGGCCCCAAGCATAGTGATAACAAGGTTGTTCGGACGAATCACCTGGTAAGGATACCCACGGCGGGCACCCAGATATAAGGCAGCTACCAGACCACTGACACCAGCTGAGATATGTACAACAGTGCCACCTGCAAAATCGATTGCTCCTTTCGCACCAAGGTTAAAAAGGAAACCATCAGCAGCCCACACCCAGTGACACAGGGGATTATAAACTAACAGGCTCCACAGTCCAATAAAAAAGCAGTATGCTTTGAAAGAAACCCTTTCAGCAAAGGCTCCAGCTATCAGTGCAGGAGTGATAATTGCAAATTTGCCCTGAAACATCGAAAACACATACTCAGGAATTCCCGCATCCATCACCTTTGTGTCGATCCCTTTTAAGAAGAAATAATCGGGATTCCATCCGAACCAACCACCTAAAATGTTTCCTCCAAAACACATGCTGTAACCAATAATTACCCATAAAACAGTGATGATCCCCATTGCAACAAAACTATGCATAATCGTCCCAAGCACATTTTTTGAGCGAACCAATCCGCCATAAAACATTGCAAGTCCGGGTATCATCAGCAAAACAAGAGCTGTTGATGTCAGCATCCATGCTGTTGCTCCTGTATCAATCTCAGCTCCGTCTGAAGCATGCAAACCTGTTAAGCTGAGAAACAGTAATACCAGTAATAGCAGGGATCTTTTCCATCTTGATTTCATAACTGATACTTGAGAGACCATAAATACTAAATTTTTCACGACAAACATATGGGTTTTTTGGGGTATATCAAATATTTTATACCTTTTCTGTTCTTATATCCTATTTTTCACGGGGTATAATTCAGAAATTTTATATTTTTTTTGTTTTATACCCCTATATTTATAGGGTATAAGTTGAATTTTTAAATTTTGAATAAATTACACCTCACTATTTCTGATTGGACCGGATGGCAATAGAAGCAGAGCTGGAATGCAAAATTGTATGCATTCCGGCCTTTAAGAGAGATATTGTATCTAAAAAAAAGCGGCCACATCTTTTATCGATGTAACCGCTTGATTTTCAGGGTGGGCGCTACTGGATTCGAACCAGTGACCCTCTGCTTGTATGGAAAAAGATTCAGTTTGCTCCTGTTTGCTGATACTATTTTATTACATTGTTTATCAGCTATTTACAAAATCACATGTGCTTTTGTTTGCTACAATTTGCTATATTTGTGTATCCAATTATTTTATGACATGTATCCAATTATGTATCCAAATTTAGAGACGAGAGGGAAAAAATGGTCAACCTAACCCTAATGCTGCACCATGGTCAACCTGATACCTGATACCCGATACCCGAAACCTGTTACCTTTGTTCAAAACCCGTTTATGCGCATCCTGATAATTGAAGATGAAGTCAAAGTAGTGGATTTCCTGAGGATGGGACTCAGCGAAGCCGGGTATGATGTGGAAGCCGCCTTTGACGGGCAAATGGGATATCGCCTGGCTGTCAGTAAACCATTCGATCTGATAATCCTGGATGTAATCCTGCCAGTTATGAACGGATTCGATGTATGCCGGAAAATCCGCGAGAAAAATGTCGCTGTACCAATTTTGATGCTAACTGCGCTGGGTACTACGGACGATAAACTAGACGGGTTTAATGCCGGGGCTGACGATTACCTGGTCAAACCTTTTGAGTTCGCCGAACTGTTGGCCCGGATCAAAGCCCTGTCAAAACGGTCATCTGCTGGTTATATGGCCGGATCTTTCCTGAAAGTGGCCGATCTGGAACTGGATCTTAATAAGAAATCCGCCCAAAGAGGAAGCAGTAACATCGAGCTTACGGCTAAGGAATATACCCTGCTGGAATACTTGATGCGGAACAAAGGCAGGGTGGTTTCCCGGGCGGAGATCGCTGAAAATGTTTGGGAAATCACTTTCGATACCGGAACCAATATTGTGGATGTGTATATCAATTTACTCCGGAAAAAGGTTGACAAGAATTTTGATCAAAAGCTGATCCAGACAAGAATCGGATTGGGATATACTATTGATTCAGGGTAAATGGAAATAAGGAAAAAAATAAACCTACAGTTTACGGTTATTGTGGCTGTTATCCAGTTACTTCTTTCCTTGGCTATCTATATCTCATTTGCCAAGTCGAGAGAGGAAGATCTATACGCCAAGCTTGAAGCCAAAGCCAAGGGTGTCGGCCAAATGCTTATCGATATCGAGGAAATCGATGCGGTGCTATTGGAAAAGATTGAGCGGAATAACCCATTAAGACTTCCTTACGAGAAGATTATCATTTTCAATTATCAAAATCATATCCTTTTCTCCAACGACGAAAAAAATGAAATCACCATTGACTCTGACCTGATTGACCAAGTCCGTCTTGACAATCGTGCGCGAAGTAGGATAGGCCGATATGAAGTTCTTGGCAAATTCTATACAAATGCCAATGACCGTATTGTTGTTTTTGTTGCAGCAATTGATCTGTGGGGTTTCAAGAAGCTAGCTATCTTAAGATTGATCCTATTAATCGTGTTTGTTGTCGGTTTGGTCATTGTCTACTTTGCAGGCCGTGTCTTCGCCGGCAGGGCGGTTCAGCCGATCCTGAAAGTCATGTCCCAGGTCGACCGGATCGGAGTTTCCAACCTGAACGCCCGGTTGGATGAAGGGCCCAACAAAGATGAGATCGCCCGGTTGTCGGCTACCTTCAACAAGCTGTTGGAACGGCTTGAAGCATCGTTTAAAATGCAGAAGAGTTTCATAGCCAACGCATCCCATGAGTTAAATACCCCCCTTACCGTTATCACGGGACAATTGGAAGTGGTGCTGATGAAAGCCCGGACGAACCAGAAATATGCCGAAACGATAACCACAGTATTATCTGAAATCCGGAACCTTAACCTCTTGTCGATAAAGCTGCTCATGCTCGCACAAGCCAGCACAGAGTTAACCAGCACGAACTTTGCCTTGCTCAGAATCGACGACCTTTTATGGCAGGTGAGAAGTGAGATTTTAGCCCGATATCCGGAGTTTTCGGTTAAAATCGAAATGCACGAGGAAATTGATGATGAGGATCAGCTTACGGTTTCCGGAAATGAAATGTTGTTAAAAACCGCAATAGCCAATATTGCCGAGAACGGATGCAAATACTCCGATAACCACAAGGTTGAGATCAGTTTGTCTAAGGTTTCCGATAACCTGGTAATTCATATTACCGATCAGGGAATTGGAATTCCTGAAGAAGAGATATCAATGATTTTCCAGCCATTTTATCGCAGTCAGGCTGTTAAAAACAAGGAAGGGCATGGCATCGGTCTGTCACTCGCAGAGAAAGTGATCACACTCCACAAAGGGACCCTTTCAGTTACCTCACAGGTCGGAAAAGGATCTGATTTCGTTTTAAGGCTCCCACTTGCAAAAAAAAACGGGACCAGGTAACTTTTTAATCATATTTTAATCCCGTTTTCATTTCATTTTAACCTTCATGGAATATGTTGGCAACATAATCTATAAAAGGATATTGAAATGAATTCATCTAACAACACAAACAGGACAATTGCGGTCACGATTATTGCTGTTCTTTTCCTCAGCTCTGCCTTTCTGATATACAATTCAATCAGGCTCTCAAATAATGTTGATAAAGAAAGGTTGGAGAAAGAAACCATTCTCTCTGAGAAACTACAGCAAACCAAGGACATCGAAAGCTTAAGGAAAGAAATTACCGCTGCTAATGGGAAAACCCTTGAAGTGAACCGGATCCTTGAAACGACCCGGGATCGCCTCGATGAAAAGCAGAAGGATCTGAACCGGCTTAACCAACAGGTAGCTTCTTTATCCACCTATCGAAAAAAGAGTGCTGATCTGGAGGGGAAAAACCGCGATTTGGAACAAAAGATCCTTGAGTTAAATAAGAATTCGGTATCGCTCAAGGAGCAGATTGACGGATTACAGCAACAGCTTTCTAAAGCCAATGAAGAAAAGACTGGTCTTGAGAATAAATTGAATGATTTGGTCAACAAGCCCTATTCTGATAATTATCGTACAGAGGCTCAGAGGGGCCGGCAAAACAGGCTGACTGTAGTTGCCAGAAGAACCAACCGGCTGGACATAAGTATGGACGTTCCTTCAAACCTCCAACAGGCGATAAATTTTACCATTACCACTCCTGATGGAGCAACCTTTACAAGTTCAAGCGATATCTCAGCCGAAGTAAAGATCATTGATGCTGATGCTACTTTTGTTGCCGGAACAACAGGTATATCTGCGGCCGGGGATAGCATGCGCCGGGTACAATTGATCTATTCTCCAGCGAAGAAGCTAAAGAAAGGAATTTATAAATATCAGATCTATTCTGGTATCGAATTCTTAGGAAGCGTTCAGGTCAGGCTTAAATAATCGAAAAAAATCATGTAAGGGAATAATAAAGGAGGGTTAGTATTTGATTTCTGTTGATTTTCATTTTTCAGCCGGTGAAAACTACTTCTGGATCACAGCCGATATAAGTTCTAGGGCCCTTGAGGGTAACAAAATATGCGCTTCAGTCCAAACCTATACCACGGGTAATGGTTCCCTGGTATCCGTTGGCAATGTACCAGGTAGTCGTACGATTTTATTGAACCATAAGCTGCTATTTTCTGGTGGTGACGGAGGTTCGAAAAATTATCGGATTCCGGCCATTGTTGCTGCCAGGGATGGTTCTCTGGTTACCGCTACCGACAAGCGCTGGAATAGTGCTTTCGACCTTCCGGGCAACATTGATGTGGTAATCAGGCGAAGTGCTGATAAAGGTCGAACCTGGAGCAGTGCAATTACCATAGCCGGCGAAGGCATTGACACTGGATTTGGAGATCCTGCCCTGGTGGTTAATCAGAAGAATGGAGAGATCATTTGCCTTTTTGCCTCTAATAAGGGATTCATTCCATTCCCTTTGCCAACAGCCGGAGTAAAGCCAGCATTTTGCTAAGTTATGACGAAGGTTTGACCTGGGCCTTCAGGAAAACCATTTATCCGGGTGCATCGGCCTATTCTTCCTTATGCGTTTTGAATGACGGAACCATCGGGATGTATTATGAAGTTGGTGAATACGAAACTTACCAAATGTACTTCGCTCGTTTCTCTCTGGATTGGGTAACAAGTGGAACTGATACCTGGACGGAAAAATGGATCAATTTCAACGATGTTGCTACTGAAATTATAGAGAACGGCTCGGATTACACTATATATCCTAATCCTGCGGAAGAAGTCATGAATGTTACAGGGAAATTCGATAACAATACAGTGGTTGAAGTTTACAATATGCAAGGTGCTCTCATGAACACAATCAGGGTTGAGGACTCGCGAGACAAAATTCAAATTTCTCTTTTGGGGTACACTTCAGGAATCTACTTTTTGAAAATAGGGGAAGCAACCTTAAGATTTGTGGTAAGATAGTTTTTATCATGGGCTCAATCTTGCTAAAAGACCGGTTCCGCTTGCTTTTTAATGGTATTTTAATCCCGTTTTAATCCCGTTTTAATTTTCAAAAACTATGTTAGTTGTTTAATAAAATTCTCATTGTCATGGCAAAGAAAAAAATTCCAGATCTGGTGAAGGCTCTCTTTATTTTTCTTTCTATTATTCTACTAATGGTACTCGCCAAAATAATCTTTAAAATTCCATAAGATTAGCCAAAGTAGCGGTTAATACAATCTGGTGAAGAAGCAACTTCCACAGGATGGAATAATAAGCTGGATTACAACAAGGGAAATACTCTATTACTTTTGATTTTCATCAATCGAGGGACATAACGGATTCATTCTGTTCATGTCCCTCTCCGTATAAATCAGTCAAGATATATCAAATACAAAAGCACATGTTTATAGTCATGATCATCATATTTGTTCTGGGATATATTGCTATCGCCCTGGAACATCCGATTAAAATCAATAAGGCTGCCACGGCTCTTTTGATCGGTACATTAACCTGGGTGGCATATATACTGGGATTACCTGAAATACTGAATCAAGGATTCAACAGTGCATGGAATGGTTTTCTGTCGACCCATCCGGGTGCCGATCATCATGACATGATTAATTTCGTTGGGGAGCATGAGGTGTTATCTTACCTTGGAGAAACGGCCACCATCATTTTCTTCCTGCTGGGTGCTATGACGATTGTTGAGATTATCGATCAGCATCGGGGTTTTAAAGTAATTACGGATAAGATACACACCACCAGTTTTACCAAGCTGATCTGGGTAATTAGCTTTCTGACTTTTTTTATGTCGGCCGTCCTCGATAACCTGACCACAACCATCGTAATGGTGACTTTATTGCGTAAACTGGTATCAGGCAAGGAGCAAAAATGGTTTATGGCGGGATTGATTATTCTGGCAGCCAATGCCGGTGGTGCCTGGTCACCAATAGGCGATGTCACTACCATCATGTTGTGGATTGGAGGACAGGTTACCACGATCAACATCATTCTTAAAGTCTTTCTTCCCAGCTTGTTTAGCAGCCTCATACCTTTATTGATAATAACGTTTTTCTATCCAAAGAGTGAAATTGTCCGGCCCAAAGTCAATCAGGCCGACGAACGGGAGTTCAATACACCTGGTGAGCGACTCGGTATCCTGCTCCTTGGTGTGGGGGCATTGCTTTTTGTGCCGGTGTTTAAAACCCTTACCCATCTGCCACCCTATATGGGGATGTTGCTGGGACTTGGCGTTCTATGGGTAGTGACCGAAATTATCCACCGGGGCAAGCCTCATGAGGATCGCAGAAAGCTTTCGGTCGCAGGCATACTAACCAAAATTGATGTACCTACTGTTCTCTTCTTCCTGGGTATCCTTATGGCTGTTGCAAGCTTATCCTCTGCCGGGCATTTGAACATTCTATCGAAATGGCTGGATAATAAGGTAGGAGATATCTATGTGATTAACTTGATTATAGGGGTTTTATCCAGCATTGTCGACAATGTTCCCCTCGTTGCAGCGACCATGGGTATGTATGATGTAACCACACCGGAAATGGTCAGTGCAGCAGTAGATCCTGCCTACATTCAAAACTTTGCACAAGATGGACTATTCTGGGAGTTCCTGGCCTATTGCGCAGGTACGGGAGGAAGTATCCTGATTATCGGATCAGCAGCAGGTGTAGCGGCCATGGGACTGGAAAAAATCGATTTCATCTGGTACCTCAAAAAGATCAGCTGGCTGGCAATTATCGGTTACCTGTCAGGAGCGGCAGTCTATTGGCTTCAGGCTCAGATAATCTAGTTCCAACGTCATACTTTTTCCATTTGACAATAGTAACGATGGTCTGAGCGAAGCGAGTGAACATTTAAGGATTGATGCCAGCACTTTGACCCCAGGGATGTACTTTGTCAGGATCACCAATAAAGATGGTTTGTGGCAAAAAAAGGTGATCCGGTAATAAATTCGTCAAATAGGTAATGTTTTAACAAATATTTGACAGTCACTGACTTTTATACAATTACTTTTGCATGGTATCGTTAAATTGATAAATGATAAGGAAAATTGCAAATAGTGTGTTGGTTTTGGTCCTGTTATTAACAACAACAGGTGTCACCTATCATTATCACTATTGCTGCGATACGCTGGTCTCTTTCTCTATTCTTCATACCCCAAAACCGTGCTGCGAAAATCCGAAGGATTGCTGCAGCGACAAGGCAGTTACCTATCAGTTTAAAAGTGATTACCTTTTCGCGGCAGATTACCTTGATTTATCCGTTTCCGGGATAGAATTACCTTTGGTCACTACTTATTTTGAGGATATTCAACCTGTTGAGGTTGACCCGCAACAATTTCCGGAGGAACCACCACCACCCACGGTAAGTCTGCGGCTCGCCAGGCTGCAACAGTATCTCCTTTAGCCCATTCTTATTATCCAGTCCATTATCAGGCTGGTAATGCGATTGCCATATCCAGGTAATCGTAATTCCATTTTACATAAATGATTAATATTTAATACATTAGATATGAAAAAAGCGTATTTTGGTTTGACTGTTATGGCTATAGTAGCTGTAATATTTGTATCCTGCAAAAAGGAAATTGACAACAGTAATGTTGTGGCAAAGATCGACTTTCCCGCTGCCTATGTGGTTAACGGGCAAAGTAATTCGATTTCGGTGATCGACCTGACTAAGGAAGAGGTTGCCAGAACGATTTATCTAAATGACAGCAGTAGCATCATGCACGCTGGTACGATGATGGAGGGTGGAATGAACATGGGCTCTGGTGGCAATATGTGGCCACACCATATATACATGTCACCCGACAAGAGCAGATTGGCCCTGGCCATGCCCGGTATGGATTTCAGCGGTGGTCACAATATGTGGGGCGATTCAACTTCCACTGGCAATTCAGGTAGCGGGCATAACGGTCACCATGGTGACTCCACTTCCATCGGAACCGGTATCGACATGAATATGATGGGTAGGATTTATATAATCGATGCGGTTACAGGTAAAACGCTTAAAATTATTCAAACCCTCGGTATGACTCATAATGCCATATTTTCCCCTGATGGAAAAGAAATCTGGACAGCCCTGATGATGACCGGCGGCAAGGTTCAGGTATTCGATGCCGTGTCATATCAGATTATTAAAACTATTACGGTTGGACAAATGCCTGCCGAGGTTACTTTCTCGAATGACGGTACTAAAGTATTTGTGGCTAATGGAATGTCCGATAATGTAACGGTTATTGATGCTGCAACCAAACAGGTTATTGATACTATCCGGGTAGGAGATGATCCTGTAGGAGCCTGGTCCGGTATGAACGGTATGATGTATGTTGACAATGAAGGGGGGATGTCAATCAATATGATTAATAGTATGAATATGAGCATGATGGATTCCATTTCTCTTGGGTTTACCCCTGGCATGGTGGCTTTTTATTCAAAAATCAATGAATTATGGGTTACTGACCCGGATCAGGGCCGGGTTCATTACTGGATGATTCAGGGAAGTAATTATAACCACGGCGGCTCATTTGAGGTTGGCTGGGGAGCCCATGCCTTCGCATTTAACAGCGATTCCAGTAAGTGCTATGTGACCAATCAGGAGGAAGGTACAGTATCAGTCATTAATGTCAGCCAGCACAAAGAAATCAAGAAGATCACGGTAGGCTTGAAACCTAACGGAATCGTAGTCAGGTAAAAATTAAAAACTTCATCATGAAAAAAACACTTGTTTATCTATCAGTCCTAATTTTGGGATTATTGGTGTCATCATTTATGCCGATGATGATGCATGGGAATCAACATGGAAATTCACACAACTCTAATGATCGATCGCATTATAACAGCCATAACGGCATGCATCATTAAACAGTCTGATATTTAACCGGCAGGGAAGTTCAAAACAATTCATATATTGTGGTTTGCAAATTAGGTTGCCAACCCTGCCGGTTACTGTTTTTTGTTTGACCAAAACAAGTCAGTGTACAATGAAACATCTTCTTTTCTTTTTATTGTTGATTCCTTATTTGCAGTATGGCACAAATCAACCACTCCATGCGCACAGGAATGGGTAAAGATTCGGTGATGCATAAGGCAACTTCATACAACTATCCTTTGCAACCAGGGCAGGCCAATACAGTAATGGCTTACACGGGGAAAAAAGTGGAGTACGACCTGTATGTAACCGGCACTATGGTGAACTTTACAGGCAAACACCGCCATGCCATTGCCATCAATGGACAAATACCAGCGCCCATTCTTGAATTTACCGAAGGTGGTACCGCCATCATCCGTGTGCATAACCTGATGAAGATGGAAACCTCTATTCACTGGCACGGTATACTGTTGCCCAATAAAGAAGATGGCGTTCCTTATTTAACCACATCACCTGTTGAACCCGGCGAAACTTATACTTTCACTTTTCCGCTCATTCAAAGCGGCACTTACTGGTACCACTCACATACCATGCTTCAGGAGCAAAGCGGCCTATACGGTTCAATTGTAATACATCCTGCCGAAAAAGAGCCTGAACTGAAAGAATATGTATTATTATTATCAGACTGGACAGATGAAAATCCACACCAGGTATTGCGTTACCTAAAACGTGGCGGCGAATGGTATGCTATAAAAAAAGGCGCATTGCAAAGTTATGGCGAAGCCATTGCAGCAGGTTATTTGAAAGATAAACTAAAACAGGAATGGCAGCGTATGCCCGCCATGGATGTGTCGGATGTGTACTACAATAAATTCCTGATGAACGGGCAGGAAAAAAATTATTTTAAAGATGCAAAGCCCGGCGAAGTGATAAGGCTGCGCATCATCAACGGTTCAGCCTCCTCGTACTTTAATCTGCAATATGCAAACAACTATATGCGGGTGATTGCTGCCGACGGCATTAATGTTACACCTATATCAGTAAACAAATTGGAAATTGCCACGGCTGAAACCTATGATGTATTGATTACCGTTCCGGAAACCGGGGCTGCAGAATTAAGAGCTACCTCCTGGGATGTAACGGGATATTCCTCCGCTTATTTTGGAAACGGCCTGGTAATGAATGCTCCCGATATTCCCAGGCTCAACTATTTTAAAATGATGCGTGAAATGGGCAGCATGAATATGAGTGGTATGGACATGAAGGGAATGGATATGATTAATATGGATGGCATGAATATGGGAAATATACAGGGAATGGATATGGCAATGCCCGGGGAGTTTAATTATAATATGTTGCGGTCATTGCACCCAACCACATTGGATTCTTCTTTAAAGCCAAGAAAAGTTAAATTAACGCTCACCGGCAATATGTTGCGGTATGTATGGTCGTTTGATTATAAGACTTTATCCGTGGCCGATAAAATTCTTATACGCAAAGGCGAAAGGGTGCGGTTTGTTTTACTGAACAATACCATGATGCGCCATCCCATGCACCTACATGGCCATTTCTTTCGCTTCATCAATGCACAGGGCAACTATTCACCTCTGAAACATACATTTGATATTAAGCCCATGGAAACCGTTATCATTGAATTTGTAGCAAACGAACAACAGGATTGGTTATTTCACTGCCATAACTTATACCACATGATGAGCGGTATGGCACGCATTGTAAGCTATGAAGGCAGTGAGCAAAATGAATTTGCAAAAACCTGCTACAAAAAATTAAAAAAAGAAGATAATGCTCTTTATCCCTGGTACGATTTATCTGTACACTCACAGGGAGCATGGTTATCCGGCAATATATCCAACAATAAAAATGCCCTTGAGTTTGAAGGAAGGGCTACCTGGAAAGGAAACTTTGAAACAGAAACACATTTACTCCGCTACCTTGATAAACAACAATACCTGGCTTTTTATGTTGGTTATGATTACCGTAAAAACAAAACATTGCCGCTGTTCGATAAGCCGAACAGCAAGGACAACCGCCAAGTATTTGATGCAGGTTTTTATTACCTGCTGCCACTGCTTATAAGGTCAGAATGGAGGGTTGATAACACAGGCAGGTTGCGTCTTCAATTGGAAAGAAGGGATTTGCCGCTAAGCAATAATTTCTTTTTCGACTGGCGGGTAAATACCGATAAGGAGTATGCTGTCGGGTTCCGGTATATGGTGAGTAAAAGTTTTTCAATCAGTACCAACTACGACAGTGATTATAAATGGGGGGCAGGTTTAACATGGCATTATTAATAAAACAGCTTGAATAAAAATGTGATACTGAATCATGGAAATCGAATCAAAATAAACTCATTAATAATAAAATGAAAAATATAATTCTCAGCATAGCAATAGCAGCCACAACTTTGGCAGCCTGCAATAGCAACAGCAACAAATCAACAGAAAGCCAAAATAGGAGTAAAGATACACAGGCCAAATCACAAACTGATAATGCAACTATAACAACATCATCAGTTGCGGATGCAAAGAACACAGTTTCAATTAAAGAAATTGTAAGCACTTATTTACAATTAAAAAATGCCCTCACTAAAGACAATACCACCGATGCTGCAACCGCTGGAACAACATTGGAAGCCGCATTTAAAAATTTCGATAAAACCGCTTTAACAGCAGCTCAAAAGAAAACATTTGAAGATGTGGAAGACGATGCAAGAGAACATGCAGAGCACATAGGTAAAAACGGCGGAAATATTGTACATCAACGGGAGCATTTTGAAATATTGAGCAAAGACATTTACGATTTAGTAAAAACATTTGGCGGTGGGCAAGTTTTGTATAAAGTTTTTTGTCCAATGTACAATAATGGGAAAGGTGCTTTTTGGATAAGCGAAATAAAGGAAATTAAAAATCCCTATTTGGGTAAAGCAATGCCCACTTGTGGTACAATTAAAGAAGAAATAAAATAGCATGAGCCTTATAAAAAAAATACTGTTAGTAATAGGCATTGTATTTATAGCCATTCAATTTATACAACCTGCCCATAACAAAAGTGGCCAGGTATTGGCAACTGATATTTCAAAAATAGTAAGCATCTTTGATAGTGTTCAGGCTGTATTAAAAAATGCCTGTTACGATTGCCATAGCAATAACACTAACTATCCCTGGTATTCAAATATTCAGCCGATGGGTTGGTTAATGGCTAAACATATAAGACAAGGCAAAGAGGCGTTAAATTTTAATGCGTTTGGTAGCTATTCACTAAGAAGGCAATTAAGCAAACTGAATGGAATTGCCAATAGCATCAAGGACGATATTATGCCCTTGTCGTCTTATAAATTGATGCACAAAAATGCACAACTCAGTACAAATGAAAAGACGCTATTTATTAATTGGGCACAGCAATCAAAAGACAGCCTTTCGGCAAAAAATTAAATATTTGGTTTGACAAACTTAATTAAGTCCTTAAAATTAAAACTTATATTATGATGAACGGAATAAATCACGGTTTGGGAATGGGATTGGGCTGGATTATCGACTTTCTCGTTCTTGTTGTTCTTATTTGGCTGATAGTTAAAGTTGTGAATCAAAACAACAATCCAAATCTACTTAAATAATTAATTTTATGGAAGATAGAAGAAAAAAACAATTCACCTGTCCGATGAAGTGCGAGGGCACAAAGGTCTATGACCAACCCGGAAACTGCCCGGTATGTAATATGCACCTGGTTCCTCAACAAGAACATGGCCATGAGGTCCGCGCGCAGGAAAGCTTTGCCAAAAGCAATACTGTTTATACCTGCCCCATGCATCCCCAGGTGAAACAAAACAAGCCTGGCAGTTGTCCAATTTGCGGTATGGACCTGGTTCCTGAAAAAGCACAGGATGCCAGTGAAGAAGAAGAAAAAGCATACCGAAAGATGGCAAAGAAATTCCGGATTGCATTGGTTCTTACAATCCCCGTATTCATTATTGGAATGTCAGATTTTTTTCATTTTCTACCTATTGATTCTTTAGTTTCAAAAAGGGTCTTGGGTTGGGTAGAACTGTTGCTTGCCTCTCCTGTAGTTTTTTATTCCGGTTGGGAATTTTTTAAACGTGGGTGGAGTTCCATAAGAAGGAGGTCGCCAAATATGTGGACTTTAATTTCCATAGGGGTCGGTGCTGCGTATTTATTCAGTGTATTTGGTCTGCTGGTTCCCGGGATATTTCCGGCGCAGTTTAAAGACCTTCAAGGAAATGTTCATTTGTATTTCGAAGCCGCCGCCGTGATACTGACTCTTGTACTATTAGGACAAGTTTTGGAGCTAAAAGCCCACAGCAAAACCAATTCGGCCATGAAAGCCTTGTTGAATCTTGTTCCGCCGGTAGCAAGGATAATTCGTGACGGGAAGGAAGAAGAAATCCCTCTGGAACAAGTTAAAGTAGGTGATGTTCTGCGGGTGAAACCCGGTGAAAAGATACCTGTGGATGGAGTCGTAACTGACGGTAATGCCATCTTGGACGAAAGCATGATTACAGGAGAACCCATGCCCGTTGATAAATCGAAGGGCGACAAGATAATAGGAGGGACTATTAATGGGAAAACTGTTTTTGAAATGAGAGCCGAAAAAGTGGGACACGATACCTTGTTGGCCCGGATTATCGAAATGGTAAACGAAGCGAGCCGGTCAAGAGCGCCCATACAAAAACTGGTCGATATAGTAGCTAAATATTTTGTGCAAATTATTATAGCAATTTCACTTATCACGTTTGCCGTGTGGGCAACCTGGGGGCCACAACCGGCTTATGTTTATGCATTTGTCAATGCGATATCTGTCTTAATCATCGCATGCCCGTGTGCACTGGGATTGGCTACACCCATGTCCATAATGGTAGGTACTGGTCGTGGGGCGCAATCGGGTATTTTGGTAAAAGATGCACGTGCTATTGAGGAAATGAATAAAGTTGACACCCTGATAATTGATAAGACAGGCACAATTACCGAAGGAAAGCCAAGTCTTAAAGGATTTAAATCCTTTGGTCAATTAAGCGATGAGGAAATTCTTATGCTTGCCGCTTCGATTGATGCCAATAGTGAACATCCTCTTGCAGAAGCCATAGTGAAAGGAGCAAAAGAAAAAAACATCGGATTGATAAAACTGGATAACTTTGAATCCATCACAGGCAAAGGAGTACAAGCGTTGTACAAGGGGAAAAAGATTGGGCTTGGAAATCAACGGTTACTGGAAGACTTTAAGACATCTCTGAATAATGATAAAAAGAAACTGGTCGAAGAATGGCAACTTTCAGGACAGACGGTAATGTATTTAATTTTAGAAAACACCGTGGAAGGTGTTATTGGCGTTGCCGATAAAATTAAGGAAACTTCTGCCAATGCCATTCAAGCGTTACAAAAAATGGGTGTAAAAGTTATCATGCTTACCGGCGATAATGAAATAACTGCCAAAGCCGTAGCTGGGGAGTTAAACCTCGATGGTTTC
The DNA here is from genome assembly GCA_041658425.1 of Bacteroidales bacterium. GTDB lineage: Bacteria > Bacteroidota > Bacteroidia > Bacteroidales > UBA12481 > UBA12481. The sequence goes on from JBBAAF010000018.1 coordinate 30,851, forward strand.
AAAGCCGATTGTTTGCCAGATGATAAATACAATAAAATCAAAGAATTGCAAAAACAAGGCCATATAGTGGCTATGGCTGGCGATGGTATTAATGATGCTCCAGCCTTGGCTCAGGCCAACATTGGAATAGCCATGGGTACAGGCACAGATATTGCCATGCAAAGTGCCGAAATTACACTTGTAAAAGGTGACCTGAATGGAATTGCCCGTGCAAAGAATCTTAGCAGTGAAGTTATGCGGAATATCAAACAAAATTTATTTTTCGCCTTTGTTTACAATGTACTGGGTGTGCCTATAGCTGCAGGATTATTATATCCTATGTTTGGAATTTTACTCAGCCCGATGATTGCAGCCGTAGCCATGAGTTTCAGTTCAGTATCGGTTATTGCTAATGCACTTCGTCTAAGAAGAAAATGATACAAGCAACATATATAGGGCTTATCCATTACAAAATTTTTAACATGTCCGGCAACTGCGAACTGTGCAAGGAACGTATTGAAAAAGCTACCAAATCTGTCAAATTATGTTAAACCGTATTTTAAAATACTTTCTCGAACACCGACTGGTCTCCGTTCTGTTGCTGGTCATCTTTGTGACCTGGGGATTAGTCACGGCCCCGTTCAACTGGAATTTAGGATTCTTGCCCCGTGATCCCGTGCCGGTGGATGCCATTCCCGATATAGGCGAAAACCAGCAGATCGTAGCCACCGAATGGATGGGAAGATCTCCCCGCGACATGGAGAACCAGGTTTCATACCCTTTATCATCGGCCTTGCTGGGTATTCCCGGGGTTAAAACCATCCGGAGTACTTCCATGTTCGGAATGTCATTTATCTATATCATCTTTAAAGATAACATCGAATTTTACTGGAGCCGGTCGAGGATACTCGAGAAACTCAACTCTTTGCCTTCCGGAACCTTGCCACAGGGTGTTCAACCCACTCTGGGTCCGGATGCCACCGCACTCGGACAAATTTACTGGTATACTCTTGAAGGCCGGGATCCCAAAACCGGCAAACCCACCGGCGGATGGGATCCGCAGGAACTACGAACCATCCAGGACTATTATGTCAAATATTCCCTGGCCTCGGCCGAGGGGGTTTCAGAAGTGGCTTCTATCGGGGGATATGTGAAGGAATACCAGGTGGATATTAATCCTGAAGCCATGAAAGCATTCGGGGTTAACGTGATGGACATCATGAACGCGGTAAGTAAAAGCAACCTCGACATAGGTGCGGAGACCATTGAGCTTAACCAGGTTGAATATGTGATACGTGGACTGGGATACATTAAAAACCTCGACGATTTAAAAGTTGCCGTTGTAGCTGTGCGCGACAATATTCCCGTCCGGCTCAGCGATGTGGCACGGGTCAGCTTTGGCCCTGCAACACGCAGGGGAGGTTTGGACAAGGGCGGTGCTGAAGCAGCCGGAGCCGTGGTGGTGGCCCGCTACGGATCGAATCCGATGGAGGTCATTAATAATGTTAAAGCCAAGATAAAGGAACTTGAACCGGGACTTCCGTCGAAAACGCTCGCTGACGGGACCGTTTCAAAAGTAACGGTGGTACCGTTTTACGACCGTACCGGCCTGATCCAGGAAACAATCGGAACACTCGAATCTGCCCTCTCTCACGAAGTCCTGATCAGTATCATTGTCATCATACTATTATTAATGAACCTGCAGGCCTCTTTTATCGTCTCGTTCCTGCTGCCGGTCGGGGTCCTCATGACATTTATCCTGATGCGGTTGTTCGGGGTGGAAGCCAATATCGTGGCCCTGTCGGGAATTGCCATTGCCATTGGTATCATGGTAGATATCGGGATCGTTGACATTGAGAATATAAACAGACATCTGGAGATGCCCGGAAATCGTAAGCTTCGGGGCAAGGACCTGGTGCAGCTCATCTATATCGGCACCACCGAGGTAAGAGCTGCCGTTACTGTTGCCCTTGCCACCACCATTGCCAGTTTCCTGCCGGTCTTTGCCATGGAAGCAGCCGAAGGCAAACTGTTCAGGCCGCTGGCCTTTACCAAGACCTTCGCAATCACTTCCTCCTATGTTCTTGGAATGGTGGTGCTTCCGATGCTGGCTTACTATATTTACTCTCTCAATTTCGATAAAGGGCGATTGCGGAAATTCTGGAATTTCACCCTGATCCTTGCGGGACCTGCCGCTGTGATTTTCCTCGGAGCCTGGCCGGCCCTGGCACTCACCCTGATCGGGGTCAGTAATTTGCTCAGCAATCGCTGGTCTGAGGTACGACAGGAGATGCCCAAATACATCGCAATCGGCCTGACCATTTTTGTAGCCGTTTATTATCTCACCGTTGAATGGCTTCCACTGGGGACTCACAACGGAACCACCGTCAACTTTCTGTTTGTGGGTGGGTTGATCGGGATCATTCTGGCCATGCTGATGACCATGGTTCATTATTATGAACGAATTCTTAGATGGTGCCTGAGCAACAAGATCAAATTCCTGATGTTACCTGTATTCACCGTACTATTGGGTTTTTTAATCTGGCAAGGGTTCGACAAATCTTTCGGACTTGTGGGTAAAGGTTTTGAGAAAATCGGTTGGAAGGTCAGGGAAACCTCTTTATGGACCGCAGCCATGAAAACCTTTCCGGGTGTTGGTAAAGAATTTATGCCTGCCCTGGATGAAGGCTCATTTCTGTTGATGCCGACAAGCATGCCTCATGCCGGGATCGAGCGTAATATCGAATATGTTCAGCAGCTGGATAAGCGGTTGACCACCATTCCTGAAGTGGAACTGGCCGTTGGTAAATGGGGCCGCGTAAACTCTGCCCTCGATCCGGCTCCGGTTCAAATGTTCGAGAATACCATCAACTACCGGCCTGAATTCATTCTGAATGAGAACGGCCACCGTATGAAATTCAAGGTGGATCGGGATGACAACTTTGTTCTGAAAGACGGTACGAAATACAATTGGCAGAAAGAGGAATTCCGGCTCATTCCACGCGAAAACCTGATCCCGGACGAAAGAGGGGAATATTTCAGGCAATGGCGCCCACATATTAAGAGTCCCGACGATATCTGGAATGAGATTGTTAAGGTAACCAACCTCCCGGGACTAACCTCTGCCCCCAAACTGCAGCCTATTCAAACCCGTCTGGTGATGTTATCAACCGGTATGCGGGCCCCTATGGGATTAAAAGTTTACGGACCGGATCTGGAGTCCATTGAAAAGGCCGGTCTGGAGTTCGAACGGTTACTGAAAGAGGTCCCCTCCATTCAGGCATCCTCGGTGTTCTATGACCGCGCGGTTGGAGCGCCATACATCGAAATTAAACTAAATCGCGAAGCTATTGCCCGATATGGATTGATGATCATCGACGTACAGGATGTACTACAGGCAGCCGTCGGAGGTATGGCATTGTCGACCACAGTTGAAGGCCGGGAACGATTCCCGATACGGGTTCGGTATGCCCGTGAATTACGCACTTCACCCGAAGACCTTAAGAAAATTCTGGTACCATCCATGACAGGTGTTCAGGTTCCTTTGGGTGAACTGGCCGATATCATATATACGCGTGGACCGCAGATGATTCGCAGCGAAAATACCTTTTTGAACGGTTATGTAATTTTCGATAAGATTTCCAATCTTGCCGAGGTGGATGTGGTGGAACAGGCCCGGAAATTTATTGACCAGAAAATTGAATCCGGCGAGTTGAAATTAGCGCCCGGGGTATCCTTTAAATTTGCCGGAAATTATGAGCAGCAGATTAGAGCTACTAAGCGGTTGGCCGTTGTTGTTCCCATAAGCCTGATGATTATTTTTCTGCTTCTCTTTTTTCAGTTTAAAACCGTTACCGCTTCATCGATTCACTTTTCCGGCGTATTTGTTGCCTTTTCCGGGGGATTTATCTTCTTGTGGTTATACGGTCAACCCTGGTTTATGAACTTTGCCGTAGCCGGGGTAAACATGAGGCACCTGTTTCAGATGCATGAGATTAACCTGAGCGTTGCGGTGTGGGTGGGATTTATTGCACTGTTCGGAATTGCCACGAATGACGGGGTGATCATGGGAACCTATATACATGATGTGTTCGAGAGGCGAAAACCTGCCACAGTAGAAGCTGTTCGCGAAGCGGTTGTGGAAGCCGGGAAAAAACGGGTCCGACCGGCTATGATGACCGCAGCTTGCGCTATTATCGCGCTTCTGCCGGTCCTTACGTCAACCGGAAAAGGGGCCGATATAATGGTTCCGATGGCCATCCCCACATTCGGGGGAATGACCATCCAGATTATGACCGTTTTCGTGGTTCCAATCCTCCAGAGCATTTGGAGGGAAGGGGCCGTAAAAAAAGAGTTGAGGAAATTAACGGCAAATCAGGAGGATCAAAATGATAATTAATAATAGGCCTCCGGGCATTAGACCCCTGATGAGAACTATGTTGTTCCTGGTTTTTATAGCATCATGGGCAACATCGGCTGCACAGCAAACCGATTCCCTCTCAGGATTCCTGAAAGAGGCCGCTTCAAACAACCCCGGCCTGAGAGCCAAATATTCTGAGTATCTGGCGGCTTTGGAAAGAGTTCCGCAAGCTGGTGCATTACCTGATCCCGAGATGCAATTCGGCTTTTTTATTAAACCGATGGAACTTTTGGGAGGAAACCAGGTGGCTGATGTCAGACTTATGCAAATGTCACCCTGGTTTGGCACGTTAAAAGCCGCTAAAGATGAAGCCTCAAAAATGGCACTGGCTAAATATGAAGAGGCACAGAGTGTAAAAAACGAACTGTTTTTTCAGGTTAAAAGTTCGTGGTACCAGGTATACCGGACAAAGCAAGAGATCATGGTAGCTGAAAAGAACCTTGCCCTTTTGCGATCTTTGGAAAGGATGGCCCTGATCCGGTTTAAAACAGCCGGTATATCATCAGCAGCAGGAAGCGGAGGTGCTTCATCCGGTATGGAAGCTGCTCAGAAAACGGAGAATTCCGGTATGGCAGGAGGCAATATGGGCAACACGTCCGCCGGATCCGGCGGAAACAGTGGCAACATGGCAAATTCCCCGGAATCTTCAATGGGTAGCAGCAATCAGGGAGGAATGGTCAACCTTTTAAGGGTTCAGATCGAAATCGGCTCTCTTGAAAACCGGCTTGCATTTCTCAAAGATCAGCTGATCACCGATAAAGCACGCTTTAACAGCAACCTCTACCGGAAACCGGATACGGAGGTTTTTATCAGTGATTCGTTGATGGAATCCCCGTTGCCTGGTTCTTTAGCTCTTTTGGCCGATAGTATAGTGAATAATCCGATGATTAAAATGTATGAGGCCGACCGGGCGGCTAATGAAGCCAAGATCAATATGGTTACCCGGATGGGTTATCCAATGGTCGGTATGGGGTTAAATTATTCATTGATCCAAAAACGTCCGGAGGCAACTTCCATGATGAACGGTCAGGACATGATTATGCCGATGTTTTCTGCTACTTTGCCCATATACCGTAAAAAGTACAACGCTTTGCGCCGGGAGGCCGAATTCCTTCGGGATGCCGCTGCCGAATCGGCTCAAAACGTCCGGAATGAACTGACCGTAAATTATCAGGAGGGTGTACAACTGTATAACGATGCCGACAGGCGGGTGGAACTCTATAAACGCCAGGCTTCCTTAGCTGAGAAAACGATAACCCTTCTAACCCGGTCTTATTCAACAGCCGGTACGGATTTCGAAGAGATCCTTCGAATGCAGCAGCAATTGCTGAACTATGAATTTAAGCATATTGAAGCCCTGGTTGACAGAAATACGGCAATTGCAACTTTGATATCCATCATCTCGTCTAATTAATATCGGAATAAATACATGAAAATCAAGAAATTAATAAAAAATACCTATTTGCGGATGTCCTTGCTTCTTATTGCAGGTTTCTTTTCAGGTTGGCTGGTTTTTCACCGGCCACCGGTTGAGCATAAACCGGAAATCAATGTTAGTGAAAAGAAAAGCACGATCTGGACATGCTCCATGCACCCCCAGATCCGGCGTGATGAGCCCGGGCAATGCCCGCTTTGCGGGATGGATTTGATTCCATTAACGCAGGATGCAGCTCAGATTGATCCAAACGCAATTTCCATGACCGAAGATGCTGCGCGGATTGCCGAAGTGCAAACTACAATTGTCTCCAGGCAGGAACCGGTAAAGGAAGTTCGGCTGTATGGAAAAATCCAGGCTGATGAACGGTTGGTTCAAACCCAGTCCGCTCATCTGGCCGGTCGCATCGAACAACTACTGATAAACTTTACCGGAGAAGAGGTCCGTAAAGGCCAGACCATCGCTCAGATTTATTCGCCATCCCTGGTGACCGCCCAGCAGGAATTATTTGAAGCGCTGAAAATGAGAGATACTGCCATAATTTCGGCTGCCCGAGATAAACTGAGACAATGGAAATTTACCGATGGTCAGATTGCTGAAATTGAAAGCAGTGGAAAGGTTAAAAGTATTTTTGATGTTACAGCCACAGTTTCAGGAATAGTTTCTGCCAGGAAGGTTAATAAGGGGGACTATGTACAACAGGGGTCAGCCCTATACGAGATTGTCGATCTGAGTCATGTGTGGGCATTGTTTGATGCTTATGAAAGTGACCTCCCCTGGATTAAGCAGGGTGATAAGGTAACGTTTACGTTGCAATCATTGCCAGGCAAGGAGTTTAGGGGTGTGATCTCATTTATCGACCCGGTGATAAATGCCCAAAACCGGGTAGCCCAATTAAGGGTGGATGTGGGTAATGGCGATAACATCCTTAAACCTGGAATGTTTGCCACAGGACATGTAATGACCCATTTGGCCACTCAAGGCAACAGTTTGGTCATTCCCCAATCGGCAGTGTTATGGACAGGAACCCGTTCCATTATTTATATTAAAGTTCCGGGAGCCTCTGAACCGACCTTCCTGATGCGCGAAATTACGCTTGGACCGGATCTGGGCGACAGTTATGTGGTACTTGATGGGCTTAATGAAGGTGAAGAAATAGTTACCAATGGCACGTTCAATATCGATGCTTCAGCCCAGCTGATGGGAAAACCCAGTATGATGAACGGCAAGCAGGATAGCACTATTGCACCGGATACAGTTTTGTCCGATGGCTTTCGATAACAAGGGAGCATTCTGGTTGAGCGAAACCGATAAAATCCTTAATCCTTACTTCGGACAGGCTATGCTGACTTGCGGGAAAACCAGGGAAGTAATTAAGAACTAACATTTTGTACAACTTTAGACCAAACAGTTGGACATGACACCGGGAAGTTTAAGGCTGACGATAAGGTTTATGACGCATTGCCTGGTTGCTGCAAATACAGGAAGTAAAACTCCCTTATGATTGACTCATGTAATGGCTCTCCACTATGGGGAGCCATTTCTCGTTAAAACCCCGTGTTCGATTTATAACCGGCCTGACGGGTAACAGCTTTCATGCCAATCAATTCCGCTTGTTTTTACACTCTGCTGCATACGTACTGATGCACACCTTGCAGGGAAAAATGTGCTTTATTGCATGCTAAAAGCGATTTTTTTGCACAAAACAGGTCTGAAAATCAGCCTGTAAGCCGCTTTCCCAATCCAAGAAGAAAAAAATTGGTCGCATCAGCATAAAAATTCCTAACATGCACGGCTAAAAAATGTCCGGATTCGCTAATTTGCGGTTTATGAATTATACAGGCTAGAAAATCCTGGCAGAAGTGTTGGCCTTCTTAATGGGAATCAATTCATATATTAGCTCAATGATTACACGATTGAAATTTTTTCAGAAGGTGCACTATTGGAGGTTAAAATTCATACCTCATAACAAGTTTATTATTATTCTCAGCCTGCTCACCGGTTTATTGGGCGGTATGGCTGCGATTGTACTCAAAAACACCGTCTTTTATACGCATGAGTTGCTTACTCAAGGATTTGAAACAAAGAAGTTTAACTTGCTTTATCTTGCATATCCTTTCATCGGGATGTTACTCACCGTGCTTTATATTAAGTTTTTTGTCCGCGATAATATTGGGCATGGTATAAGTCGAGTGCTCTATTCTATCTCCAAGAATAACAGCATTTTACGACTTCATAATACTTATTCTTCCATGGTTGGCAGTACATTTACTGTTGGATTTGGGGGATCAGTGGGATTAGAGGCGCCAATAGTTCTTACTGGCGCTGCAATAGGCTCTAACCTGGCCAGGATTTTGCGTCTGGATTACCGGTCTGTAACGCTAATGATAGCCTGCGGTGCAGCAGGTGCCATTGCAGGGATTTTCAAGGCGCCTATAGCAGGAGTAATCTTTGCACTCGAAGTTCTTATGATCGATCTGACCATGTCGTCGCTCGTCCCCTTGCTTATATCAGCTGTAACAGGAGCAACTCTGGCATCCTTTTTTATGGGCAAGAATCTCCTCTTTGCATTCACAGTTTCTAATCCGTTTGAATTGGGAAACATTCCTTTTTATGTACTCCTGGGTGTTATCTGCGGCATGATATCACTCTATTTTACCAGGGCAAACCTTTATATGGAAGCGCTGTTTCAAAGAGTAAATAACACTACATTGAGGTTAGTTATTGGGGGAACAATCGTGAGTGTTCTTATTTTTCTTTTTCCGTCTCTCTTTGGTGAAGGTTATATGGAGCTCACTGCTATCCTTAATGGCAATGGGGATTCGCTGTTTCAGAACAGTCTGTTCTATTCTGTCAGTAACAACTACATACTCTTCTTGTTTTTTCTGCTGCTGGTTCTCTTCTTTAAAGTGATTGCAATGACAGCAACTAATGCGGGAGGAGGGGTAGGAGGTATTTTTGCACCTTCATTATTCATGGGTGGAGTAACGGGTTTCTTTGTTGCCAGGTTGATCAATTTCTTTGATCCTTCGCGATTACCGGAGAAGAATTTTGCTTTGGCAGGAATGGCTGGAATTATGGCTGGCGTTATGCATGCTCCACTCACTGCCATATTTCTTATTGCCGAGATTACCGGTGGGTATTCATTTTTTATTCCGCTTATCATAACTGCCACTGTTTCGTACCTCACCATCATGAATTTCGAACCTCATTCGCTGTACACAAAACGATTGGCTCAGCAGGGCGAATTAATAACACACCATAAAGATAAAGCTGTGCTGTCGCGTCTTTCTATACGCGATCTCATCGAAACAAATTTCAAAAGCATCAGCCCCGAAGCCAGCCTGGGCGACCTCGTTAAAGTGGTGACAGAATCTAAACGCAATGTTTTTCCTGTTATAAAACCAGACCGCACCTTTCTTGGAGTAGTTTTTATAAATGATATCAGGAATATCATATTCAAACCTGAATTATACGAAACAACTTTTGTTAACCAATTGATGTTTATGCCGGATACATGTGTGGAAATAGACGAAACAATGGAAGCCGTTGCCCAAAAATTCCAAACATCAGCACATTACAATCTTCCTGTATTGGAAAAAGGGAAGTATATCGGTTTTGTTTCCAAAGCTAATGTGTTTTCGGCTTATCGTAAAATGGTCAAAGAGTTTTCGCAAGATTAATACAGAAAGGCGACTTCCGGTTCAAATCACCTTATTTGGGAAGCTTTCTTTTGCCATGTCTTAGTTGCCCTATCAATATCAACGGTTACTTTGGCGTCAAACTGTTCAGAATTCGGCTATTTTTCTTATCTTATGTGAATGTCGTGATTAAATTTTCAACCAAATCTATAGAATTGTTATGAACAACCTGAATTATGGCGTAATTGGCAATTGCAGGAGTGCTGCCCTTGTTTCAGATAAGGGTAGTATTGATTGGTGCTGCCTGCCCGATTTCGATTCACCCTCTGTTTTCGCCAAAATTCTCGATAAGGAAAAGGGTGGTAATTTCAGTTTCATTGTGGATGATAACTACAGTATTAAGCAAAAGTACTTTTTCCGTACAAATGTTTTATGCACCGAATTTGAATCCCGGAAAGGGTCCTTTGAGGTTATTGACTTTATGCCCCGTTATAAAACCAGCGATAACGATTATTTTGTCCCTGCCGAAATTTATCGATATATCAGGCTCAAGTCCGGCAATCCAACATTTAAAGTTAACTACTGCCCCAGGCTTAATTATGCAAGGGACGAAGTTGAACACGTAATCAGCGACCATCACATTCGGACTTTTTCAAAGGTTAATCATACTGATTGTTTATTTCTATATTCCAGCCTTGACCTTAATGATATCCTGGAGTCAAAAGAAATCGAGCTCAAGGAACCTCAGTTTTTTTTATTGTCCTACAACCAAAAGTTAATAGATATTGATATTAACAGAGTTTACCTTGAATACCAGCGAACCAAAGTTTATTGGCTGAACTGGACAAATCGTTCCAAGAAGTATGGAAAATATAACGACGAAATAACCAGGAGTTTATTGGTATTAAAAATAATGTCGTTCCAATCCACGGGTGCAGTGCTAGCAGCTGTGACAACCAGTATCCCCGAAACAATTGGCGAAGTACGTAACTGGGACTATCGTTTTTGTTGGTTACGGGATGCATCCATGTCCATCGAAACACTGTTTAAAACTGGGCATGACATTGCTGCCCAGCGTTTTATAACATTTATCAAGGGTATTCTTAAATCTAAGCAGGATTTATTTCAAATCGTTTATGGTATCAGAGGGGAGCGTGAACTTACCGAGTCAGATCTGCCCCACTTATCAGGCTATGAAAACTCAAAACCCGTAAGAATTGGGAATGCAGCATTTAATCAAAGGCAGAATGATGTTTTTGGTTATTTGCTGAATGTTATTTATCCGTATTACGAATTTTTCCCGGGCACACTGGACGAAATTGAAGATATTTGGGAAATTGTGCGAAATATTTCCCGAACGGTTTCAATGCAATGGCAAAAGCCTGACAGGGGGATTTGGGAAAGGCGGTATGAAGAAAAGCATTATGTTCTATCGAAAGTAATGAGTTGGGTAGCAATGGACAGGGCCTCGAAAATTGCCAGCCTGCTAAATAAAACAGAGTATGATGAAAAGTGGAGGTGCATCGCAAATACAATTAAGGAAGATGTATTAATGAATGGCTGGAATGAGGATTTGCAAACATTTACACAAACCTATGGCAGTTCCCATATTGATGCTTCATTATTGCTCATGGCAGAATATGGTTTTATTGATGCCGGTGATTTAAAGTATGAAAAGACAGTGATAGCTGTAAAAAATGCCCTATATCATGAGGGGTTAATGTACCGCTACGTAAATACTGATGATTTTGGCAAACCAACCTCCTCATTTACGATATGTACCTTTTGGTTAATTCAGGCTATGTTTAAGATAGGGAGGAAGGAGGAAGCGAATATTATCTTTGAAAACCTGTTGGCTTGCGGAAACCATGTCGGGCTTTTCAGTGAAGACATTGATTTTACAACAAAAAGACTTTTGGGAAATTTTCCACAAGCCTATTCGCACCTGGCTTTAATCAATACAGCTATATTATTTTCGGCAGAGACGCACATTTCAAAATTTATTAAACCTTAATCAGCTACATCTGTTTTAAAGGAAAATTTCAGTTTGGTTTTAACCTGATTTTGGCAAATGAATCAGGATAATTAACATTGATAAAATCAATCAGTTTCTCCCGTATGGCTACCCTTAAATCCCAATTTTTGGATGCATCGCTACTACTTAGCAGTACTCTGATTTCTTTATATTGTTCCGTTGTTTTTGTCACTTGTACATTCAGCGCACGGCCGTCCCAATTGGAATTGCCCTTAACCATGTCAGATAATGCTATTCGTATGCTTTCAACAGGAAAACTGTAATCAACGTTTAAAAAAATCGTACCGGTGATTTCGGCACTAGTCCGGGTCCAATTTTGGAAAGGTTTTTCAAGAAACCAGGTTACAGGAAGTATCAAACGTCTCTCATCCCAAATCTTAACAACCACATAGGTTAACGATATTTCTTCAATCCTGCCCCATTCCCCCTCAACAACTACCACATCATCGAGGCGGATAGGCTGAGTTATAGCAAGTTGTATTCCGGCTAGTATCATGCCTATACTTTTCTGCGCGGCAAATCCAACAATAATACCAATAACCCCTGCAGAAGTAAGCAAGCTCAACCCAATGGTTTTTACTTTTTCAAAAGTCAATAAACCAATACCTATAGCAATAATTACAATTATTGTATTGGCAATACCTTTAAAAACTTTAATTTGAGTGAGACTTTTACGCGCATTCAGGTTGTCGGAAGCACCAATGTCAAGCTTACTTTGAATAAAATAGGCTCCTGCCTTTACACCCTGAAAAGAAATCCATGAAATTGAGAAAATGAGCAATAGAGTGCTTGCATGCAACAAATAAGGGAAAATGGGCAAACTACTGAAAAACAAGTGTGTAAAAATCTTTAACAATACCCAATATATCAACCATAAGGCTGGTATCTTAAAAAGGTCGATAATAAGATCATCAAGCTTGCCAGGTGTTTGCAAAGCCTTTTTCCGATAGAATAGAAATAAATATCGGTAAATAAAAAATATGACTATTAGGAGTGCGATAAACGAGCCTGTTGCAACAATAAGCCTAACCGTCTGACTGTTAAAATATTGATTCATAGCCTATTTCTATTAAAAGGTTTAAGATACAAAATTTTGGGCTATATTTGTAAAACATGGCTAGAACTATTGCTGTTTAGTAAAAGGTTGCCACAAAAACTTGTATAGGTATGGAAACCAAAACACATTTTGAAAGGTTGGTAATTGCCGCTTATCGTTTGCCTTTTCAATTCAGTCAAACGAAAAACGGGATAAAAGCTGTTCAAAATTCTGGTGGTCTTGTTTCTGCTATCCTTGCTTTGTCAGAAAACTTTAATAAGAGTACCAGTAGTGGAATTGACAAGAAGATTGTCTGGACAGGGATTGCGGATAATTTTCCCAATAATCCTTCATCAGAAAAATTTGAAAATGAGTATTTTGATATCGCGCCGGTTAATATACCTCCTAAATTAAACGATTTGTATTATGGTGGTTTCTGCAACGACCTTATTTGGCCGTTGTTTCACTATTTCTCGTCATACAGTGTATATAACAACGACTATTTTAAAGCTTATGAAGAAGCCAATTCCAGATTTTGTGATGAAATTGTTAAGATTATTAAACCCGGTGATTTTATTTGGGTGCATGACTACCAGTTGCTCCTGTTGCCTGAAATGATCCGGAAAAGAGTGCCCGATACTACTATTGGTTTCTTTCTGCATATTCCTTTCCCATCATTTGAAATATTCAGGTTATTGCCCCGTCATTGGCGGGAATCTATTATTAACGGAATGCTTGGGGCCGACTTGATAGGATTTCATACACATGACTATACGCAGCATTTTATAAAGTGCGTAAAACGGACAACCGGTTATGAGTGCCATCAAAATATTATATACACACCGAACAAGCTTGTTAAAGCAGATGCCTTCCCTATTGGCATTGACTATGAAAAATTTCATGCCGCCTGCATGAGCGAAAAAGTCTTAGTGGAAAAGCAAAAGATTTTAGACAATATTCCAAAACAAAAGCTCATTTTTTCAGTTGACAGGCTTGATTATTCAAAAGGCCTGTTATTAAAGCTTAAAGGATATGAAACATTCCTGGAAAAATTTCCCGAGTGGCATTCAAAAGTAGTTTTCAATATGGTTGTCGTCCCTTCCCGCGATAGCATTGAAAAATACAAAGAAATGAAGAAAGACATAGAGTCAACGGTTGGCCGTATTAATGGCAAGTATAGTTCATTAGCATGGCGTCCTGTCATTTATCAATACAAGTCCTTATCTTTTGATGAGCTGGTTGCATTGTACGATGTAAGTGACGTAGGCCTTATTACCCCTTTACGTGATGGGATGAACCTTGTCGCCAAGGAATATGTGGCATGCCAGGTTGAAAACAAAGGAGTTCTGATCCTGAGTGAGATGGCAGGTGCTGCTGCAGAATTAAACGAAGCCTTAATTGTTAACCCTGTTGATAATGTGGTAATGGCAGAAGCAATTCTTACCGCTCTTGAAATGGAGCCTGCCGATAAACAGGTGCGCCTCGAAAGAATGCAACACCGGCTTGCGAATTACAATGTTTTCACCTGGGCCTATGATTTTTTTAATGAGGCATTTGATACGAAAGAGCAACAGAAGATAATGAATGTGAAATTCATTAATAATGCTATCTCGTCACAAATCAAATCAGATTATCAAAATGCCGGAAGACGTATTCTTTTTCTCGATTATGACGGTACGCTTGTTGAATTTTCCAAATATCCTGAATTGGCGGTGATCGATAATAAGACGTTGGATATCATTAAAAAACTATCCAATGATCCTAAAAATCAAATTGTTATTATCAGCGGAAGAAGCAAGGAATTTTTAGAAAGACAATTCAGCGGGGTTAATGTCACTTTAGTTGCAGAACATGGTTACTTTATTAAAAAAGGGGATGAAATTTGGGAGGCCGCCTTCGATCCGGATATTCAATGGAAAGAAGCTGTAATGCCGATTCTTTTGGAATATGTGAGTCGATGTAATGGTACTTTTATTGAGGAGAAAACAGGCAGCATTGCCTGGCATTATCGAAACGCAGATTCAGATTTCGCTCAGCTGCGTCTCCATGAATTGCGGGATGACCTTGCCGAGATAATTCGTCATAAAACAGATTTTGAAATTCTGGAGGGAAATAAAGTATTAGAAGTGAAAAGTGGCAAATATGATAAAGGACAAGCCGCAAATGCTTTGATGTTAAATGAAAGTTTCGACTTTATTCTTGCTGCCGGAGATGACAAAACAGATGAATTTCTTTTCAAAGCATTGCCCGAAATAGCGTATACCATAAGGGTTGGCTTAAGTCCATCATTGGCTAAGTTTAATGTATCTGAATTTCCCATTCTGTTGAAACTTTTGGAAGCTTTGGTGGCCTAAATTTATAATGGCCCAGCCCAAATGTCAGTGTTTTCTATACCTGACGGTCGCCCCGACCAAGAAGCATCATGAAGCTGGTGATCAGGACCACCATGAACAGTACACCGGCATTTACCTCCGGTATCCTGGACTCTTCGGGGATACTCAGATATAGGAGAATCGTGATCAATCCCCGCGGAGAAATAAAGGTCATGGGTAGAAAGCCTTTAGTTATCAGCCGGATAAACACAGCCCGGATTACGTAAATAATCGCAATTACCAACAGGCTTATTACAAGGGTTCTGGTATATAAAAGTTCCGTAAAATCAATAATCACGGATTTTCACGGTGATTATCTGGCCGTATAATATTAGGTATAGGATGCACCCTGGAAGATTAATTTTTTATTATCAAGCCAACTATATCTGTGGTCTTGAAATCGGTTCATAGTTTCTAATAGT
>JBBAAF010000019.1:0-45490 GCA_041658425.1 Bacteroidales bacterium
AATAAGGTTGTTAAAATTACACATTGAGCCTCGAGCTCGTTTAAAACCTGAAGGTACGCCTGCGGCTCTAGATTTTTATGGAGTCTGTGTAAGAAGGAACTTATTATGTAAGTTTAGCTAGTGGATAACATTGATACTCTTCGATTACTCCGAAATTCTGTCTGGGGCATTTTGTCCCACCCCCTTAGTGAAGCGCTCCTGCCTAACTTCTTGTTCCTTAATACTCACGACTTCTTCCTTTCCTTTCTGCTTTGAGCCTTGAGCCTTGAGCCTTGAATCTTGTTAATTTCCTCAAATCCTATTAACTTTGCGGTCCTTTTGGTCTCGTAGCTCAGCTGGATAGAGCAGCAGCCTTCTAAGCTGCGGGTCGTGGGTTCGAATCCCGCCGAGATCACTGAAAAGAGTCTCTAATCGTCAGTAAATCAAGGTGATATAGAGACTTTTCTGTTTTATTACTGAAACAATACTGAAACAAAGCACTCTTTTTTGACACTTTTTTCATGATAACAAGTGATGGTGTTCTCCCATGAACCGAAATCTGACATCACCTTCGAGGAATAATACCCCGGCAATTTAATACAATAGCTGATATGTTTTCTACCTTTAGCGGATAGAATGCCTAATTAAACCGGTGAATCAACAACATGACACCCATCGAATCACTAATGGAGAAGCTTAGGAAATCTCTTGTATCTCCTGATGTCTCTGTGTTCTTCAATGATGTCCTTGAATCTTTACCGAGAGGTTGGCCTAAAGATGATCATTCGATGGATCAACTTTTAACAACCCGTGAGGATTTTCTAACAGTACAGGGCTATACAGAGCTGGATGATTATCGAAATGAACTGGATGTATTGACAAACACCTTAATCTTGTTGGTTAGAAAAACAATCGCAACCATAAAATCACCGAAAGCAATTAAGCTGGTGGAGGGAATTGCATCCCAAATTGACTCATGGATATTTGAGATGGACCGGGGCCAGAATCAGCTGGAAATAAAATGTACATCGAAATCTGCTGAAGTGGATCAGATTCTTACAGCAGATATGGCAGATTCCCTTGAATTACTAACCACCAGTTCAGAAAAGTATAAAATCTTTCAGCAATGCCGAAAGGATGGTCTGGCGGTATTAAGACAGGGGATTCTGGATATTCAGCAAAAGGTTGCCCCAAAATCGAGTGGAACCAAAAGCATTCCCGATACGCAAGACATCCCTGTAGAAATTCAACCGACAATTAGTGTCAACCCCGCCGATGATCAGGAATACTATACAACCCAGCAGCTATGTGAAAAATTACAGGTGACAGAAAGATGTATGGCTAATTGGAGAGCGAACGGGAAAATTGCCTTCACCAAAATAGGGCGTAAGATCATATACTCATCCAGCCAAGTTAATGACCTGATAGCGAGGCATTATAGGAAGAGAAGACCTTGGTGACCAACATATAAATGTTGTAATTTCTAAACTGCATTTTCGACCCACGACTCTATTTTAACCTTTGGAACAATCCCAATGAGTTCCCGGCACTGATCTTCAAAAAACTGTCTTAAAACGCCCTCATTTCCTTCTGTGGTGGCTGGCAATGTTATCGTGTATAGTGAAGATGGGTATTTTGGGATATTTTAGAGCAAAATTTCGAGTGATATTCTCAATGATCAGCGATGCAAACCTCATTAATAACCATGAAAAATGGGCATATCCATCGCTTTTGGCTGCAAGAATGATATCGTATACATGGGGAAGTTAGCTCTAAACCGTGCTTGTGCATTTGAGTTGTCGAATCGTGCTTTTGCGGGGTCGGAAAAGAAAGTCTTGAAAACAATCTGTTTAAGTCTCTTGTAGGTGAGTTCTCTTTCTCGGTCTGTTGGAATAACGTGATCTTTAAGATAATGATATAAATTTCCTGTTACAGCTAAATCTCGAAATAGTCTTATGTCCTCAAAATCTGAATATTGCAGGGTTTTTGGAATCATTAAATATAATACCGAATGAATGAATGTATCAGAACAGAATTGTTGAAGAAAAGGAGAGAGATTTGCTTCTTTAGCAGGATCATATAATTCTGGATTAAGCAGAACAGAAAAAAAGAATGCTTGTGCATTCGCTATATCAAAAGATATGAGAGATTTACCTTTATATGTAACGTATCTTCTCAACTCCTTCTTAAGACCCGTTATAGGTGTATGAAATCTTCCGATAGTTTTGTCTGTTTTAAGAGTTGGCTTTTTATCATGTAGTTGATTAATAGCCCATATCGATTGATTAAATTTCTTGTTCATCTCTTCAGCTCCTTCAAGTTCATTGACTTCATCCCAAGAAGTTGCGTGAAATTCCTCAAGAGCAGCATGATAATCAATTTCAAGATTGTCATCCAAGAACCATCTGGTCAAATGATGGTGTGTGTGACTAATTTTTTCATTTTTTTTCTCATCTCGTCTTATTAGTTTTTTCAACAAAGGCCAATCGGTAACTTCATATGGTTGGCGTTTTTTGGAGTATTTAATATGTAGGGAATAACTTTCTGGCCACTCTCCGACTTGGTAACCAGAGATTTTATAAATAATTCCTGAATCTACCAGCAAGTCCCTATGAATTTTATAAGAATCACCAACATAAATCTTAAATATTTTGGCCGCCCAAGTTGGACCAATATACCATGGTGATGCCCATGGTGGAGGAGTAAAAGCTGAAACTATATTGTAGTAACCCTTCCACTGAGAGAAAGATTGGCTTATTTCGTGGGATGTATAGTCTTTATTATCCAACCTCCGAAATATTTGAAGCCAAAAACGCTCCTTTCTATATCCAGAAGTTGACTATTAGGGATTTACCAAATTATCTCCTAACTTTGACTACAATGGATTCAGTTCGTTGACGTAATTCTCTTAGCAATTCTTCCTCAAAAGATTACCTACCAAAATGTTATAATTCCAATACAATCAAAATTGAAAAAAAGTGCTGTGCCATAAAAACAACTTAAACTAAGAAATGGAGGATTCATCATGATTGGAATGGACGTTATCAGTTTTCTAATTTTGCTGGGAATCAGTATTGTTGTCTCAGCAGTTTTACATTATGTTTTCAAGTTTTATCTCAGGCCGAGCTTAGAATCATTTATTTCAAAAGTATTCTTCGGATGGGTAGGCGCTTGGCTTGGTACTCCTGTCTTTGGAAATTGGTTTGAAGGTGTGAATTATGAAAAAATATATATAATTCCCGCCATCCTTGGTTGCTTGGTTTTATTGATCTTAATTACAGACCTTGTAAAATCAATCAAAGCCACTTTCAAAGAATAACTAATTGTCGGAAGTTTTAAAAAATCCCAAATGTTTTTTTTGCACAGCACTTTTTCCCCCTGAAACAACCAACTTCACACAAATCCCCAAGTATAAGGGACTTTTAACACGAGCTGGGCAGAACCGACTCCCGGCTATTGGTGTTCAACTGTGGCACATACCGCTTCAAAACTGCACAGCATTTCGGCTGACAAGTGAAGAGCTTGTGGCCGGAATTTTTTTTTTGAAATTTTTTGCAAGTTTTTTCATATAGCTGACAGCACGCAACATCTACTTCAAAGACCCCCCATCATCATTGGCATTGTATGGATATAATAATATTTCCAGCGCGTCAGTTGCTGAAAAAAATCCACAGGGCAGTGGTGAAATTTCTATGGACTTATTAATGAACAATCTTGCTGAAGTTAAAATCACCTATTCCTCTAAAATTCCAGCTTGCGACCGTATTAAGATTCGCTGTAGTCAGGATGCTGATAAAGCATTGCGGCTGATATGGCCATCGTTTGAAGTGGGTGAACCCGTAAGTATGGTGGTATAAATGCCGCTCATGCATCTATAAAGGACTACATCACCGAATGTATATCCAAGTGAGTATCCAGTCAGCGAGCCTTTAAGTCCTGACTGTGCAGGATTTTTGTCCTGGTCAGGTCCTTTACCTCTTAATTGAATACTGTTTTCTTCAGAACTTGCCTCGGTACAGATGACTTTATAACTTGCTGTTTCCAGTTCAGTTGATAGGGTCACTATGTAAATGCCCGCAGGGGTTACAGAAAGTGAAAACTCATTCTCCCCTGATTGGAGATAAGCCTTTGATTGTGCTACTACCTGACCAACAAGGTTCTGAACCTTCAAATAAACCGATTGAGGCTTTTGAACAATCGTTGTGAATGTTGCCTTGCCCGAAAATGGGTTTGGAAACACCATTCCCATATTGGTTAACTCAGGAATGGAAGGAACTCCGGTATTAACGGTCAATACCAGAGTTTCATTGCCGGGTAAGGTAACACTTTGGTTTGTCGTAAGATTGGTAGCAGTAACACTGTCGATCTGAGTGGCTGCGCCTGTTCCTGTAAAAGTGACGCTGAGGTTTTGTCCCCACGATGCGATTGAGCAAAACAGCAATATTGAGAGGAGGGTTGATCTTGACATGTATGGTGCAGTATGGATGGTCTTCTTTGTTAAAGATACTGGTTTTATAGCAGACTTGCGGCACGGGATTATGAGAATGAAATGATCAAATCCGGCGGAAAGATGGTCATTTACCCGGTGCTCAATCAAATCTGCTATTTTTGCAGACATCAGATTAATAGTTTACTTTGGCGGCGTATTGTCCTTAAGGAAGATGCTTAAAAGTACAAAAGGCTTAATTTTCATACTCGTCGCCAATATTTTATTGGTTGGTCATAGTATTCTTCCACATGATCATCAAGACGGACTTATTTGGCTTCATTCTGATCATTACACAGATTCTGATGAGCCCTCCGGAATAAACTCCGAAGCTACTAATCACCAACATGATGGTCAGGATGATGATCAGATATGCTTATTAAAGCAAGTCTACCTTATTCCAACTGATTCATCCAGGCTGGACTGTTCACTTGTTGATAATCTGAGCCGAAATCTTGATTTTCAGCCTATATATACCAATCCGGATCCTACTAGTTATCTTCCATTCTTCTATACAGTTTCTGGTCCTCCGCCTTTACTCCTTTGGAGATATTCTTTGCTCGCAACCCATAGTATCGGATTGCGTGGCCCGCCCACCTTTTAAGATTTCTTTCCTTTTGCAGAGCAATAGTCACAAGGTTATTGGGGCGCTCTCTGTGCATAATTTATTGTAATCCAACATTTTAAATTTTTTATTCGATGAAAAAGACACTGTTTCTTTTTGCATTACTTGTCCTGGTAGTGACAGGTTGCAGAAATAGGAAAGAAGAAACCACTGTAATAAGCGAACAAGTAAACCTTCAGCTTACCACTTATTCCAATGAATTCGAAGTTTTTGCGGAAGCTCAACCGTTTGTTGTTGGTCAGCCATCCAATGTCCTGTCACATTTTTCTCATCTGCCTGATTTTAAGGCATTACAATCAGGTCGTATGACCATCCGATTGATCGTGAATGGCTCCGAGGTGAACCAGCTATTGGAGAAGCCCTCACGAAAGGGAATCTTCAGTTTCGATCTGAAACCGCAAACTCAGGGCACCGGAAGAATTGTTTATGATATCAATATTGATGGAGCAGAATATCAGGTTATTGTTCCGGATATTGTGGTTTATTCCGATGAGGAGTCTGCATCCGAAGCAGCCAAAAGCAAGGCTGCTTCAAAAACCAATACCACTGTATTTACCAAAGAGCGGTCATGGAAGATTGATTTTTCCACTGAACACCCGGAATCTGGCAGCTTTGGTCAGGTTATCAAGACAACCGGCAGGGTGGAATCAGCTCAGGGCGATGAACAGGTGATCGTGGCAAAAACCAGCGGTATAATCTCCCTGCCGGGAGATAATCTACTGGAAGGTAAAAGCGTATCAAAGGGTAGTACCCTGGTGATCATAGCCGGTAACGGATTGGCTGATAATAATTCGGCCGTTCGGTTCGCTGAAGCTCAGAATAATTTTCAAAAAGCAAAAACCGACCTGGAGCGGGCGGTGAGATTGGCCAAAGATAAAATCGTATCAGACAAGGATCTGTTGAAAGCCCAGCATGATTTCGATAACGCGAGTGCCATCTATGAGAACCTGAGAAAGAATTTCAGCGCTGCCGGACAATCGGTAACGAGTCCTCTCACAGGGTTTATAAAACAGTTATTTGTTCGAAGCGGACAGTATATTGAGGCCGGACAGCCAGTGGCTGTGGTTTCACAAAACAAAACCCTGGTGATCAGCGCCGATGTGCAGCAAAAGTACGCGTCGATCCTCGGCTCGATTGTCTCCGCCAATATCCGGACACTACACGATGATAAAACTTATACCCTCGAAGAGCTGAATGGCAAAGTGCTCGCCTATGGGCGCGCAGCCAACAGCGATAATTATCTGGTCCCCATGACCTTTCAAATCGATAACGCAGGTAGTTTTATTCCCGGCGGATTTGTTGAGCTATACCTGAAAACTGTTACCGGCGTCGAAGTAATTACGGTGCCTAATAGCGCAATAATGGAAGATCAGGGAAACTTTTTCCTGTACGTACAGGTTCATCCTGAATTATTTGAAAAACGAGCTGTCAGAATTGGAGCATCCGATGGAATCAGGACTGAGATCAAAGCGGGAACCTCAATAACCGACCGTGTGATTACCCGTGGAGCCATCCTGGTGAAATTGGCTCAGGCAACCGGAACCCTGGATGCGCATTCCGGCCACAATCATTAATCGTTTGAATCTATGTTAAATACAATAATAAAATTCTCGTTGAACAACAAGTTCTTCGTCTTGTTGTGTGCGGTGGTACTGGTGATCGTGGGCTTACGCACTGCATCCAATATGGATGTTGATGTATTCCCTGATCTAACCGCCCCCACCGTGGTGGTAATGACAGATGCCCATGGGATGGCTCCTGAAGAAGTAGAGCGAATGGTAACTTTTCCGATCGAGACTGCCGTGAATGGTGCGACTGATGTTCGCAGGGTTAGGTCGGTATCTTCCCAGGGTTTTTCATTCGTTTGGGCAGAATTCGATTGGGGCACCGACCTCTTTAAGGCCAGGCAAATCGTGAGTGAAAAACTGATTACGGTTTCATCACAGATGCCTTTGGGTGTTGGTCAACCTACGCTGGCCCCTCAATCCAGCGTGATGGGAGAAATGTTCTTTATCGGCATCCAGGCCGACAGCACTAGTCTGATGGACTTGCGAACCATAGCCGATTGGAGCGTTAAACCGATGCTGCTTGCCACTGGGGGAGTTTCTCAGGTTACCATTATCGGAGGGGATTATAAACAATACCAGGTATTGGCCGATCCGCAAAAGATGAAATATTACGGTGTTTCAATCAATGAGTTGACTGAGGTTTGTCAGTCGATCAGCCGGAATTCTACCGGTGGAGCAGTCCGCCAATATGGAAATGAATATTTGGTTAGGGGTATGGCACGAACCTCCGATCTGGAAGCCTTAGGTACTTCCTTTATTAAAAACATTAATGGTAAGCCGGTCAAAATAAACGACATGTGCGAAGTCCGGATCGGCAGCGCCATAAAAATGGGTTATGCTTCAGAAAATGCCACACCGTCGATTATCATCTCGGTATCAAAACAGCCACGTACCAACACGGTTGATTTAACCAGGCGGATTGAAGCCAATCTGGCCAACCTGAAAAAAACACTGCCTGCGGATGTCAGATTGGATACCAAGATATTCCGGCAGGCGGATTTTATCGAAACATCCGTCAATAATGTTAAAAATGCCCTCCTGGAAGGGTCCATCTTTGTCATTCTGATACTATTCCTGTTTTTAGGGAGTGTGCGAACAACCCTGATCTCATTGCTGGCAATTCCGCTATCCCTTCTGGGTGCAATTCTTGCGCTTAAAGGGTTGGGGCTGAACATCAACACGATGAGTTTAGGAGGGATGGCTATCGCTATCGGAGTATTGGTTGACGATGCAATCATAAATGTAGAGAACTGCTTTAAACGACTGCGTCAGGATAGGCTTAAACCGCCAGAGGAACGACAATCTGCCTTTACGGTGGTTTTTGATGCTTCCAAAGAGATTCAGGCATCAATTGTAAATGCCACCCTGATCATCATTGTCGCTTTTCTACCATTGTTTTTTCTTACCGGTATGGAAGGCAGGATGCTGAAACCGCTTGGAATCGCTTTTATTGTATCACTCTTTGTATCGCTGGTGGTGGCTATGACACTCACACCATTACTGTGCAAACTCCTGTTATCGGGTGAAAAATACCTGGCTAAAAACCAGAAAGAAAAATGGCTGACCCGCCAGCTGACTCATCATTACCAAAAATCATTGGAATGGGCTTTGTCGCACAAACGGATTGTTCTTTTTTCGACATTGGCCCTTTTGGTTGCAGCAATAATTGCATTTTCTACACTGGGTCGCAGTTTTCTCCCAGAATTTAACGAGGGTTCGCTTACCCTTTCTGTGGTATGCAAACCTGGTGCTTCGCTCACCGAGAGCAACCGTTTGGGTAATCTGGTAGAAACGGAGCTGTTAACAATTCCGGAAGTTACCAGCACAGCCCGCCGGACCGGCCGAGGAGAATTGGATGAACATTCCCAGACGGTTAACAGCGCAGAGGTGGATGTCAATTTTACCCTCAAAGAACGGCCACGCGAAGAGTTTATGGCAGATGTCAGGGCAAAGATTGCCGGAATACCCGGTATTGCAGCAACGGTGGGCCAACCTCTTGGCCACCGTATTGACCACATGCTTTCAGGCACCAGGGCCAACATCGCCATAAAGGTCTTTGGTAATAATCTAAATCAGATGTTCTCCGTTGGAAACCAGGTTAAAAGCGCGATAAAAGACATCCCCGGATTGGTTGATGTGAACGTTGATCAGCAGATCGAGATCCCGCAGATCCAGATTAGGGCCAATCGGGAAATGCTTGCCCAGTATGGAATATCTATCGGTCGGTTCAATGAATTCGTTGATATTGCCTTTGGTGGCGAAAAACTGGCTGATATATATGAAGGTCAGCGTAGGGTTGATCTTGTGTTAAGGCTTAATCAGGATTATACCGAAACGATTGAAGGCATCCGGTCTGCCTTAATTGATACTGAAGATGGAAAACAAGTTCCGCTCGAAGAGGTTGCCTCGATTGTTTCCGTTGCGGGTCCTGGTACCATTAGCCGGGAGAATGTCCAGCGGAAGATTGTGGTATCGGCCAACGTTACGGGCAGAGATATCCGCAGTGTGGTAAGGGATATCCAGAAAAATGTCAATGAAAAGATCGTTTTGCCTGAAGACTTTCGCATTGAATATGGCGGACAATTTGAAAGTGAAGCCCGTGCCTCACAATCCCTGCTGATCACTTCGATCCTGGCTTTATTTGTTATTTTTCTGCTTCTGTTCCAGGAGTTTAAGAATTTTCAGTTAGCCGGGATTATTCTTTTAAACCTGCCGCTCGCACTTATCGGAGGTGTTTTCTCCATTTACTTTACTTCTGGTGTGCTGAGTATTCCCGCCATCATTGGATTCATTACCCTTTTTGGTATCGCCACCCGAAATGGAATTCTTTTGGTTGCCAACTATCAGAATCTCGAAAAGCAGGGTGATCCGCTTTACACTATCGTTACCAAAGGATCGACAGATCGGTTGAATCCGATCCTGATGACCGCTCTTACAGCGGCATTGGCTCTGATACCGCTTGCCATGAAAGGAGATTTATCCGGTAATGAAATACAGAGCCCCATGGCGAAAGTGATCTTGGGTGGTCTGTTGACATCCACATTACTGAATATTTATGTGGTACCCATAATGTATAGCATTTTCAAAAGTCCCGGAACCGTAAAATCTGAAAAATTATGAGAGCATTTATTATAACTGTAATCTTCTTGACAACTGGTTGTTTCTCCCTCCTGGCCCAAGGCAGTGTGGATCGAATTGTGGCTGAGATTGAAAAAAACAATAGCGGTTTGTCCGCTTTGCGTATGAAGGCTGAAGCACAAAAACTTGAGAATAAAACGGGCATTTATCTGAAGAATCCGGAAATAGGATTCAACTATCTGTGGGGTAACCCTACTATGATCGGAAACCGCATTGATATCAGCTTTAAGCAGACGTTCGATTTTCCGTTGGCTTATCGCTATAAACGAGACATTGCTGACGGCCGCGACCAGCAAGTGGATATTGACTACCAGCAACAAAGATTGGGGTTAATCACACAGGTTCGGCTGCTTTGCATTGATCTGGCTTATACTTACGCTCTGGAAACTGAATATACCAGACGGCTGGCGCATGCACAAAGTAACGTCAAATCATATCAGGCGAAATTCGATCAGGGAGATACCGGCATTCTGGAAATAAATAAAGCCCGGTTGAACTTCCTGGGTATCCGTAGGGAAGCTGAAGCCAACGGTATAGAATATCAGGCTCTGCTTGCAGAACTGGCGGCCCTCAACGGTGGAATACCCATTCAATGGAGTGAGAGTACCTATCCGTCGCCCGGGGTTCCGGCTGATTTTGAACAATGGTACCAAAAGGCGGAGATAGGCAATCCCATGCTAACCTGGTTACGAAAAGAGATAGAGATCAGCCAGCAACAGGAAAAACTGCAGTTTGCACTCGGTCTGCCCAAATTTTCAACCGGTTATCTCAGTGAGAAAATCGTTAGTGAGCACTTTCAGGGGATTACACTGGGAATGTCGGTGCCGCTTTGGGAGAACAAAAATGCCGTAAAGCAAGCCAAAGCACAATCATTGGCGGTTCAGGATGTCGAACGTGATCATAAACTGATGTTTTATAATAAGTTGAAAATGCTTCACGCGAAAGCTGTCAGTTTACAGCAATCAGTCGACGACTATCGGTTGGCTCTGCAAAACAGCGATAATGCCAGTTTACTCGGAAAAGCTCTGGAAGCGGGAGAAATATCACTGATTGACTATATTCTGGAACTATCCCTGTATTATGACAGCCTGACGAGGCTTATAACCGCTGACCGAGATCTGAACAGGGTCATCGCAGAATTATATCAATATCTCGAATAGTATGGTTTATTAGTCACATACCCTGGTCTGACAATGAAACGTATTCCAGTTCTTCTGCTTGCACTGCTTATTCAATTTCCGGGGGCGTATTCCCAGCCTAACCTGAAAGAGATCATTAAAAGCCAATCCCGGATTGCCAGAATGCCCTCCTGGTAAGGGCGACAGACGGAAAGATGAACATCTCCTGGGAAACGCCATTGATTAGTCCAAAGAATTCGCTCGTACAGGTTCAGATAGCTACGAGCTCAATTTCTGACGATCTTCGCCATATTGCCGGTTGTGATGCCAGAATTTACTGGAATGTGGATGTTCCGGGCCGATTCTCTTTCTTGTGGGTTGATGAGCCGAATGCTCTGGTGAGTACAGTTAAAAAATCCGAGGATGATAATAGTTTGATCGTCAGACTATATGATCAGGAAGGACGCGATAAACCGGTGAAAATTAATCTTTTTAAGAGCCCTTCATCGGTTGAGCATACAAACCTGATTGAAGAAGACGGAAAGGTTATACCTAAAGATGAAAAGGGAATGACCGTAAAGCTTGGCCATCATGCCATAGAAACCTTTAAAATCAGATTTTAGCTAATTGTTTTTAATACATCTGACACT
Source organism: Bacteroidales bacterium (assembly GCA_041658425.1). Lineage (GTDB taxonomy): Bacteria > Bacteroidota > Bacteroidia > Bacteroidales > UBA12481 > UBA12481. Next base: position 11,565 of record JBBAAF010000019.1, read on the forward strand.
CAGGCCGGTTTTCTTCGGGAAATGAGTTCTGGTGAGATTCCCGTTGCAGGCTTCAATTTCACGCAGGTAACCTTCATCTATATTATCATAAATATATGAGGCGGATTGCCACCAAAAGCCACTTGCATCCATACTGTAGAACTCGCCCATAGCATGACGGTCTCCGGCAAAATAACCCTCAAACCCGCTGGATCCACCAACTTTCAATAGTTCGCCGGCAGTAAAGGTTTTGAAAAAATCGTTCAGATTTGCCCAATCACCGTTGCCAGGGATATGCCATCCTTCGGGGCAAATCCCTTGTGTATTTTCCACTTCAGAATAATTCATGGCCTCATTCCAGTCATACAAACCTCCATACAGTTTGCAGTTTTCTACTTTATTATCGAAGCAATACCTCTCAATAATGTTGTTATTAGTAAGGTCGGAGTGTACAGTATTGCTGACTGTGCTGGTTACAAAACGGCCGACATTAAGGTTTTTCCCCATCCAGCATTGATCACCAATTTGTATTGTTGGATAAACATTTCCATCGGCATCGGTAACAGTAGGAGCATTAGGACACGGATTTTTGCTTAACGGGAAAAATGTAATTGCGACGTCATCTGATGAATTGCCACAATTACCCGAAATTGACCATCTTAAAGTGAAATCAAGATTGTTGGAATCTTTAAGAAACCAGGCTTTTGGAGAATGAATGTCTGAAAAATGGCCGTTTGAACCATTTATCACTGTCCAGGTACCGATCCCATTTTCCGGGATATTAGCATCCAACAGGACCGAATCCGCAGGAACAAATGTTAAATCATTACCGGCCTGTGCATGATTTGTCACAGGAGATACTGTGATGAAGGCATAGGCAGTATCAGCGCACCCTGTCTGAGAATCACTGTAGCGGTAGTAAACTTTATGCTCACCTGCTCCGGCAAAAGCAGGACTAAACTTTCCGTCAATTACCCCGTTTCCCCAATATGAACCGCCAGAAGGAACTCCGCCATCAAGCACAAAAGGGGTCTCATTCAGGCACACGGAATCTTTTAATGTCAGTGTTATTGTAGGTAATTGATTGACTATTAAGTGAATAATATCAGAGTAATATGGCTTGCATAATCCTTCAATTACCTCGGTACGATAATAGGCGGGGCTGGTTGCAACAACCATCAGTGTATCACTTTGTGAACCGGGAAGCTGTGACCAATCCGTACCATTTTCCGATTTCTGCCACGAAAGTTTGCCCCGGTAATTGGTCTGGTAGAAATGAACGGTATCCTGTTTGCACGCAAATTGCTGACTGAATGCGGATATCGTTATAAAGGATGCGGTGAGCAGTATTATTGTTCGTTTCATTATTCTTTCTTCTTATCTTACAATCAATCTTTGCGAAAATAAACGGTCAGTAAGCGAAATTTTCAGGAAATAAATGCCCGGTTCCTTTATTTTTGTATCTATCTCAAAATCAGACACGAGATACCCAGTACCGAAGCTCCTGCTAAAAACTATTTGTCCAAGCTGATTTACAATCTCAATTCTCTGCAGCTTCCCGTTTAGCGAACTGATGCCTTGAATCGTGAAAACTCCGTTTGATGGGTTAGGAAATACGGTTAGGACTTGATTAAGGTTGTTATCATCAATTCCAAGACAGGGATCTACATAAACTGAAATGAAACTGACTGCCTGACAACCTTGAGCATCTGTTACACTTAACATGTACGATTTTGATTCACTTAATGTAGCAATTGGATTTGCAGAGGCGGGATCGTTCAATCCGTCCGGAGGAGACCACATATAAACGTAAGCATTATTTCCGCCGGAAGCAGTAGGATTTCCTCCAAGGATAATAGGGTGGCCCGTACAAACGAGTGTGTCATGACCAGCTGTGGCAGTAAGCACGGCTGGTTGGGTGAAATTCATCGCGATGAATCCCTGGCCAAAGTTAGGACCACATAAACCATTGGCGAGGACTATTAAAATAAAAAGTTTTCGCATAATCTTCCTGATTCTATACCCTCAAAGATAAAAACAGAATCATTTATTCCTAATATTTGTTTTTAACCAGTGGCCGAAAATGTAGTAATACGATTCCCAAATCAGGAAGAACCAGGTATAATTGACCTTCCTATTCCAAAGTGATGGGTTTATCAAGGTATAAATCAAGAATCTTGGATCGGATGATAAATTCATATTTTGACTGGATACGGGTTAATTGAGCCTGAATTAGTTGATTTTGAGCCACCTTAAATTCAACTGATGAAGAAATACCAGCTTTGTATTTTTCCTGTGTCAGATTAAAAGACTCATTAGCGCTGGCAATGGCTTCAGCCGTTGCCTCATACTTAGCCCGGGCATTAAGAGCCGCCGAATAAGCCAACTGAATATCGTGGCGAATTGATAATTTCTTTTGATCAAGCGAGAGTTTGGCATCCCTGGTCTGGATACTGGCCTGGCTGATCCGGCTTCTGGTTTGGAACTGGCTGAAAATAGGAATGTTGACATTGATTGAGGCCCGACTGTACATATTATCCCTGAGCTGTTCGGAATATGAGTAAGGTGCCGTTGGATTCAATTGATTGACACCCAGTTCACTATATCTCGAGTAAAGAAGGCCGTTGAGTGAAACCGAAGGCGAGATTCTGGCCCTCATTGCAGCCAATTGTGATTCACGGCTTTTCACCAGGAATTCGGCTGAAGAGATACCCGGATGGTTGATTTGGGCATATTCGCAGATTTTGTCAGGATCATTAATGGCAAGAGAGATGGTTCCATCCAGACTTGCCGGTTTTTGAATCCTGAGTCCATTTTCATTATCCAGATTAAGTAATTGTGCAAGAGATAAATAGGCCGTTCTTAAATCATTCTCAGTCTGGATTTTGGTAAGATTGTCCTGAGCAACCTGCGCTCTCATCGTAAGTACCTCCACCTTAGCCATTCTGCCAGTTTCGAAGAAACCTTCGTTCATTCGCAGTTGTTCTTTGCTCGATTCCAGTTTTGCCTGAGCGACGCCCAATAATTCTTCTGCAAATAGTATCTGAAGATAGGCAGCAGTAACCTCGATGGACACTGTTTTGATTAGTTCCGCTTGTTTGTCGGCTTCAGATTGAAGAGTATACCTGTCGGATTTTGTCTGATACCAATTCGTAAATCCGGAAAAAACCGGCAGAGAACCTTGTATACCCACATTTCCATCCTGGTATTTGGTATTGATATAGGTGTAATCTTCGTAGTTGACCGTCTTTCCCGAACTTAAATTGTGGGAAAAAAAACCTTCGATGATTGGCAAGTGTGATGCCCGGGAGGTTTGCAGGTTGTCCTTTGCCAAATCTACTTGCAAACCTTGTCTTTTTATTCCGATATTCCTGTCAAGAGCTATTTGAATGCACTCTTCGATGTTCATTTCTTTTTGTGGAAATGCATGATTCCCAAAGAGAAGAACAAAAACGACCAGAATATTTAACCTGGAGAACGTTGACATCTTTCTTAGGATAAATGTGGCGATTTTATTCATTTCCATTCACCAGGTGTCCGTCAAACAACTTGATAATCCTTTTGGCATAGGATGCATCTTTGGGGGAATGGGTTACCATAACAATGCTCGTTCCATCGGAATTCAATTGTTTAAGCAGGTTCATAACCTCTTCACCGTTCGCTGAATCGAGATTCCCGGTAGGTTCATCTGCAAGAATCAGAAGCGGATTTCCTACGACTGCCCGACAGATAGCCACCCTTTGCTGCTGTCCGCCAGAGAGCTGCTGCGGAAAATGTTTCCGGCGGTGGGAAATACTCATGCGTTCCATCACCTCTTCGGTCATCTTTCTCCTTTTGGTGACCGGGATTTTTTGATATAGAAGCGGTAGTTCGATATTTTCGAACACATTCAGCTCTTCAATCAGATTAAAGCTCTGAAACACAAATCCGATATTGGATTTCCTTAACAGGGTTCTTTGTTTTTCCGAGTATCTGGATACCTCCTGGCCATTAAAGAACAACTGCCCGGAGGTTGGGTTGTCCAATAAACCCATTATGGTAAGTAAGGTTGATTTCCCGCACCCGGATGGGCCCATAATGGCTGCAAATTCGCCGGAATTAATCTCGAGGGAGACTTTATTCAAAGCAGTTGTTTCGACTTCATCAGTACGGAAAACTTTAGTTAATTCAATTGTATGTATCATGTTGTTTGGTTTATTGATTAATCCATTATTAGAGCCTCCACAGGGTTCCTGACGGATGCTTTATATACGTGCAGCAGGATTGTTGCCAAAGCAATAATTAGTGAAATCAAGGTTGATAAAATGAAGATGCCTATCCCGATATTTATATGGACTAAACTGATGAAAACCAGGAGAAGAAGCAGGATGGGCATATTGTATCTTAACAGATTACGTATGGATGTTTTTAAGTAGTTGAAAAACACGGTTTTGTTATTTTAAAATCAGTTTATCATTATTGCCGAAACTTGTATATGAGCTAACAACAACCTTTTCTCCGGGTTGTAAACCTTCAAGGATTTCATAATACCTGGGATTCATCCTGCCTGTTCTGATGGTTCGTTTTGTGGCGAACTGACCCGACGGATCGACCACGTACATCCATTGTCCACCGGTCGATTCGAAGAATCCGCCTTTTAATACTTGTATCGCTTTGATTGGTTGGCCCAATTCCACATTGATCCGGTATGTTTGTCCGGTCCGGATATTGTCGGGCTTTATTCCGGAGAACTCCATATCAACCTGGAACCGGCCGTTTCTCACTTCAGGATAAACCTTAATTATGTTGAGATTGAAATTCTGATCGTTTCGTTCAAGCGTGGCCGGTAACCCGGTTTTAATCCTGTCGATCCAGTGTTCATCAATCTCGGCGGTTACTTTAAAGTTATCCAGGATATGAACCTGGCCCAGCCGGTAACCACTGATAATATTTTGGCCGATTTCAGCTTCGAGAGAACCAAGCTGTCCGGAAACCGGAGCTTTAACATTGAGGCTTTCGAGCTTATCTTTAACTAATCCAATATTATCCTGCATTCTGTCGAGGGCACTTTCGAGACTTTTAACCTGGGTTGCCCTGAAGAGTGAATCCTGCACGGATTTTTCCCTGAACAGCTGGATGGTTTGCTGAGTCAGTTCGTAATTTTCCTTTGACAGAAGATATTCCTGCTCCGAAATCAGGCCCTGGTTAAACAGGGTTTTGTTGGATTGATAGGTTCTGTTAAGTTTTATGAGGTCAAATTCATATTGGATAATTTGCCTGCGAAGTTCGATGCGCTGCTGCTCCATCATGATTTTCGTGTCACGCAAACGATTCTCCTGTTCTGCAAGGTCGGCCTGGCTGGTCAGTATCCTCAGGTTTAAGTCGGGATTGGTGAGACGAAGTATTACATCTCCTTTGGTGACCATCGAACCTTCTTCAATAAGGATTTGTTCAACGCGACCGCCCTCAACTGCGTCGAGATAAACGGTTGTAAGCGGCTCAACATTCCCTGTAGCTGTCATATAATCCAGAAACTCATTTTCGATGACTTCTGAAATTGTCAGTTTATCCCTGTCTACATTCAGTTTTGAGGAATGGTCGGACAAAAAAAGCAGGTACAGTACCAACCCGACGATTACAATAGAAACAGAAATCCACAGAATTCTTCTTCTTTTTTTTGATTTGTTCTCAATGATACGGTCCATTTTGGTTTGGGTTATTTCAGTGGTAAGACGAAACCGGGTTTCTAATGTTACAAATTCTTCTTCCTAACATTTGATTTGCATGCCTATATTTGCCTCATAAATATAACTATGGCAACTGATTTATACAACAACGGACATTTACTGCCGGTTATGGAGGAGTTTTATTCCCTGCAGGGTGAAGGCTTCCATACCGGAACTGCGGCATATTTTCTGAGAATAGGCGGATGCGATATCGGATGCAATTGGTGCGACAGCAAAGCAAGCTGGTCATTTGGGGCGCATCCGCTGATAAACGTTGATGATGTTATGGGCAGGATACAGAATTATCCTGCGCGTGCGGTGGTGGTAACCGGTGGAGAGCCAACTTTGTATCCTCTTCATTATCTATGTGATAAACTTAAGGAGGTTGGGATTAAAACATTTATCGAAACATCCGGGGCTTACCCTATTTTAGAAAACTGGGATTGGGTATGCCTGTCACCAAAGCCCCAATCACCGCCTGTTGAAGGTAATTACTCTAAGGCTAATGAATTGAAGGTAATTATTGAAAAGTCGTCAGATCTGCAATGGGCTGAAGAAAATGCAGTCCTTGTTGGTTGGGATTGTCATCTGTTTCTTCAACCCGAATGGAGTCAGAAAGGCAAGATGCTCGATGAGATCATCTGGTATATTGAATCAAACCCCCGATGGCGCCTGTCGCTGCAAGCTCATAAATACATAGGTATTCCATAATGGTAAGATTTTTTGTGATAATAGCCTTTTTTGCTTTTTCGGGTTTATTAAATGCGCAGCAGGTACAGACGGCCTCACCTGCAGCATTGAATAAGCTTAAAAAAGTAAAAGAGGCGATGAATAATCTGGACTGGAATGAAGCAAAACAACTGTCTGTACAGCTTGTAAAACAATATCCCGGATGGCCGGAAGGCTGGAAGGTTTATGCTGAGGTTTATCAGGGTGCGGGGGATTTAGAAATCAGTGAGAAAGCATTACGGCAATTGGTACAATTGGATTCCACTAATTATCCTGAAGCCTATCGATGGATAGCAGAATGGTCGTTTAAAAGAGGTGATTACCCGGATGCCACTGTGAATTTTAGCAACTATCTTGGTTTGATCCATGATATTGCAGAAATGCCATACCGGATAAGGTTTCTGGATTCAAGCATCCGGTTTGCTATGGACCAGATAAAGAACACAGAGGTCAAAATGCCCAAAAAACTTACCGGGCCTGTCAATACTGACGATGATGAGTATTTTCCGAGCCTGTCGGTTGATGGATCTGTTCTGGTATTTACCCGGCAAACCAAAGATCCCGGCAACACTGTAAAGAAGACACCTCAGGAGGACCTGTTTTATGTAGCGTTCCTGGACACCGGATACCGGGTACCTGAAGCTTTCCCCTTTCCGATAAACACAACTGGAAATGAAGGAACACAAAGCTTGAGGCAGGATGGCCGGATCATGTTTTTTACCGCATGTAACAGGCCCGACACCAAGGGGGGATGTGACATTTATTACTGTGTAAGATCGGGAGATAACTGGAGTGATCCTGTTAATCTGGGTTATCCGGTGAATTCCAGATATTGGGAATCAACCCCTTTTCTGGCCCAGGATGGAAAACGGTTGTTCTTTGCGAGTAATCGTCCCGGAGGATTTGGGGGGATGGATATCTGGCAGGTTACCCTTAAACCCGACCGAAGCTGGTCGGCCCCCAGGAATCTGGGACAATCGATCAACACACCCCTCGATGAAATGTCTCCCATACTTCTGGTCGATGGAAAAACTCTGTTTTTTGCTTCAAACGGCCATATTGGAATGGGCGGATTTGATCTGTATAAATCTGATTTAACAAATATGGAGAAATCATATATTCCTGAAAATCTTGGTTATGGGGTGAATACTTGTTATGACGAGGATGGGTTGACTGTAAACGCAGATTTGAACCTCGGGTTATTCGCTTCTAACCGGGATTCCCTTACAGGCAAGGACATTTACCAGATAGATATGAGTCCGTATATCCCGGTTAATGCCACTCTTACACTTTCGGGTACCGTTAAGGACCGGATTACCGGATTACCGGTCGGTGCCAGGATTGAGGTGCAACCACACGGTGATACATTGATTAGCAGCGTTGAAGCTGATCCTGTAACCGGAATCTATCTTTTAGGGATTTCTGAACGACCGGCATACCGGATCGGTGCTTCCTATCCCGGATATCTTCCATATTCACAATACTATATTAATGATACCATATCGAAAAAAAGTAAGATTCAGCATTCCATTGATTTAGAGCCTATCCAGCCCGGCGCAGCAATTGTTTTGCAGAATATTTTCTTCGCGCTCAACTCTTATGAATTATTGCCTGAATCAGAAAAGGATATGGAAGAAATCCTGACCCTATTCAGCCAAAATCCCGGCATCGTAATCGAAATATCGGGATATACAGATGCAACTGGAACAGATGACTATAATCTGATTTTGAGCCAGAAGCGGGCAGAGTCTGTTATGAAATATCTCATTAATCATGGAATAAATCCTGACCAGTTAAAAGCCAAAGGTTACGGACGTTCTAATCCGCTAGCCACCAATGAAACGGAAGAGGGTAGAAGTTTAAACAGAAGAACAGAGATGAAGGTGATCCGTATGAAATAGGGTTATCGGTTTATTAATTTACCAATAGAATTAAGCAAATCTTCAAACCGGATTGGCTTCGGAAGGTAGTCATCACATCCGGCCTCATACAGTCGATCCATAGCGACATCCTGCGGATTCACTTCCAAAATGTACCTTTGTGTCAATTCCATTAAACAGCGATTTACTATGAGAATTGAGCGAATTGAACACATCGGGATCGCAGTAAGCAACCTCGACGAAGCCATCCGTTTTTATGAGAAAGTTTTAAACCTCACTTGCTATGCGATTGAAGAAGTTGCAGATCAAAAAGTGCGAACCGCTTTCTTCAAAGTCGGAGAGACCAAGATAGAACTTCTGGAATCAACAGATCCGGAAGGTCCTATTGGAAAATTTATTGAAAAGAAAGGTGAAGGTATACACCATATTGCCTTTGTGGTGGACAACATTGAACAGGCGTTGGCTGAAACCGAAACCAAAGGAGTGAGATTGATTGATCAAACTCCCAGGAATGGTGCAGAGGGTTTGCGGATTGGTTTTCTGAATCCGAAGAATACCATGGGAGTGCTAACAGAATTCTGCTCAACCAAATAATTTTTGCGTTTATGTCCAGAGTATGACATGTTCGTCACCCACCGGTGCACGCATTTCGGCATGGATACCCGGCAGGTCTTATCAGGTGGGGTAATATTCGCCAAAATCCTATCTTTGTGAATAACCAAAAACAATCCAAAGTGAATTATAAGAAATCTATAGGTATAGCGGGCAATTCCGGAGGAAAAACAAGATCCGATTGCCAGGTAACCATTGAGCCTGCTGATTCTGGCGGGATTGTCATCGATCTGAAAAGCAAGGTTAAAGCTCTTTACGGGACTGATATAATCAAACAGATCCATGAAATGCTCGGTTTTTATGGTTTTGTTCATGCTAAAGTCACTCTCATCGATAGCGGGGCTCTTTCATGGGTAATAGCCGCCAGAATCGAAGCAGCTGCCAGGGAACTGATAGACACTGAAAAGACATATTTACTGCCCAGGAACGCCAATGTCATACAACCTACCGCAATGGACCGCAGGCGGTTCTCCCGTCTCTATCTGCCCGGTAACTCTCCGAGTCTGATGATCAATGCCTTCCTGCACGGTCCTGACGGACTGATTCTTGATCTGGAAGACTCCGTAGCTCCGGATAAAAAGCCGGAAGCCCGGGTGCTGGTCAGAAATGCCTTGCGGGCATTGGATTTCGGCAATGCCGAACGTATGGTACGCATTAATCAGTTACCGGCAGGCCTGGAGGATCTGAATTGGTTAATACCCCAGGGTGTAAACCTGGTACTGCTCCCTAAATGTGAATCCGCCGACCAGATTCTTAGTATTACAGGCCGGATTGAGGATATTAAGCAGCGCGAAGCTATTGATGGACCAGTTTGGATAATGCCGATTATTGAAAGTGCCAAAGGAGTTGGGAAGGTTTACGAAATTGCATCTGCGTCTCAAAACGTTGTGGCTCTGGCAATTGGACTTGAGGATTATACCGCTGATCTGGGTGTCAGGAGAACCGGGGAGGGTGCGGAATCCTTATTTGCCCGTTCTGCACTGGTTAATGCGGCAAAAGCAGCGGGAATTCAGGCTATCGATTCGGTTTTCTCTGATGTCGACGACATGGAAGGTTTGCGCAATACAGTAAAAAGATCGAGAGCAATGGGCTTCGATGGTATGGGGTGTATTCATCCCCGACAGATACCTGTAATTCATGAGAATTATACTCCTGATGCTGAAGAAATTGATAAGGCTAAAAAAATTGTTATTGCTTTTATCGAAGCTCAGCAAAAAGGACTAGGGGTGGTTGCCCTAGGTTCCAAGATGATTGATCCTCCCGTGGTAAAACGTGCCCAGAAAACTATCGCACAGGCAATTGAACTTTCCATCATTGATAATAACTGGTACGAAACACTTTCCCTATGATAAAGAAATATGATAAACTGGTTACTAATGCTGCAGGCCGGATTGTTCCCACCGAGATCAATGGCCAGGCAGCAGTTCCCTATCTGGGGATTGGAAAGTATAAACCAGATGGCCGCAAATTTGCCCCGGCTATTTCGAGCTGTGCCGATTACCCGGCAGATGGGAACAAATTGGTGCCTTCCTTAAGGGATGCATTGATAAAAAGCGGTCTGAAAGACGGAATGACCATTTCCACCCATCATCATTTTCGTGATGGCGATCTCCTTGCCAACCAGATTTTTGATATTGCCCATGATCTTGGAGTTAAAAACCTGGTTTGGGCACCTTCTGCCTCCTTTCCCTGTCATGAGCATCTTATTCCATATCTTGAAGATGGCACCATTAACCGCATCGAAGGCAGTATGAACGGGCCACTGGGGAGATTCACATCCGGCGGAAAAATGACCGGTCTGGCGGTTCTTCGCTCCCATGGCGGAAGATACCAGGCCATTCAGGATGGTGATCTGATCATTGATATAACGGTTATCGGGGCGGCTTGCTGCGATCCTTTCGGCAATGCAAACGGCCTCAATGGAACCTCGGCAAGCGGTGGACTCGGTTTTGCTCTGGCAGATTCGCAGTACGCCGGCAAGGTAATCGTCGTAACCGATCATCTGGTAGATTTCCCTTGTGTTCCCTGGCAAATTCAGGGCAACTATGTTGATTTTACCGTTCTGGTCGACAAGGTTGGAATACCCGAGAAAATCGTTTCGGGCACCACCCAGATTACTAGAAGCCCTGACAGACTGCTTATTGCAGAAATGACAGCAAAATTCTGCGAGGTTACCGGTATCATTCGCGACGGATTCTCCTTCCAGGCCGGAGCAGGCGGAACCGCCCTGGCTGTTGGGGATTATTTCTACAAAATCATGAAGGAGAAGGGCATAAAAGCCCGGTTCGCCAGGGGAGGCAGCAACCTGTATCTGGTTAAAATGCTCGAGGAGGGATATCTGGATTATATTCTCGACGGGCAAACTTTTGATTTGGATGGCGTCAGATCAATGGCCACAAATCCCAATCATTTGATGACAACACCATTTACCAGTTACAATTATCACGGTAAAGGCAATTTTGCCGGCATAGTGGATGTAGCGATTCTCGGAGCAACCGAAATCGACCTGAGCTTTAACGGTAACGTGGTTACCCATTCGGATGGTTATTTACTGCATGGAATTGGCGGCTGGCAAAACTGCCTGTTCTCGAAAACTGTAATCATCCCGATACCATTATTCAGGGATCGGATTCCGGTAATTGTGGACCAGGTAACCACAATTTGCGGGCCAGGAGAACTGATTGATGTAATTGTAACTGAAAGAGGTATTTGCATCAACCCTCTTCGCACTGATCTGATCGAAAAGGTTCAAGGCTCAGGTTTACCCGTTTTGAGTATTAATGAACTGAAGGACGAAGCAGAAAGAATCTGCGGTAAACCTGCAAAACCGAAATTTCTGGATGAAGTTGTCGCTGCAATAAAATGGGTAGATGGAACAGTGATTGATTCAGTTTGGAAAATAGCAGATGAATAAATGCATGGACCCGGCTAAATAAAAAAGCCGGCATTAGCCGGCTTTACTATAAGAAAATGCTGTTAAACTGGGTGTATGGCTTCAACAGGACATACATCAGCACAGGCACCACAATCAGTGCACTCATCCGGATTAATTTTGTAAATATCACCTTCGGAGATAGCTTCAACCGGACATTCATCAATGCAGGTTCCGCAAGCTGTGCAGTCATCATTAATTATATAGGCCATTTTAAAAATTTTTTGATTTAGCCTGCAAAGGTAAAGGATTTTTAAAAATAAACAATCTTCAAGCATTTTTGTCACCTATATGATGTAAAAAATAACTCGAACCATATGAATATGTGTTAATATTTTGGTATTTTGAAGGACCGATTTTCCACTACTAAAGCAACAGATTATGAGCTTTCTTCAATTTGATAAAACTCAGCTGATAAACCTCGAGTATAGCCTATCGAAAGAGATTCTACTTGCCAATCCTTCAGGTGCTTATGCCAGTTCCACAATAATTGGCTGTAATACAAGAAAATACCATGGATTATTGGTAGCACCGATCACAGATCCGGCTGGAGGCAGGCATGTAATATTGTCATCACTTGATGAAACCGTAATCCAGCACGATCAGGAGTTTAACCTCGGAATTCACAAATATCCGTGTGAGTATTATCCAAAAGGGCATAAATATGCGAGATGGTTTGAAATGGACCCTGTTTGGAAAATGATTTACAGGGTGGGGGGGGTTGTTCTGGCAAAGGAAATTTTACTCGATGAGAAGGAACCTCGCCTGCTGGTTAGATATACTCTTCAGGAAGCTCATAGCCCAACAGTATTGCGGATCAAGCCATTTCTGGCTTTTCGCAATATTCATGCACTGAGCAAAGCCAATCTTGACGTTAATAAGCAGGTAAGTCAGTGCAGGAACGGCGTTTTCATGAGGCTTTATCCCAATTACCCCGGACTTTACCTGCAAACCTCCAAGGGTATAGAATTCATTACCGCTCCTGATTGGTATAACAACATTGAATACCTGAAAGAACAAAGTAGGGGTTATCCATACCAGGAGGACCTCTTTGTGCCAGGATATTTTGAAACCTCGATCAAAACAGGCGAAAGTATAGTTATGGCTGCTGGTTTTGAAGAACAGGCACCCGGAGGATTAAAGAAACGGTTTTTAAATCAACTTGAGAAAATCCCCCTGCGCCATACTTTTGAGGAGGTATTAGTTCAGACAGCGAAATCATTTATTATTGAAGTAAAAGGAATGCCTGAAATTGTTTCGGGATATCATTGGTTTGGTGCCTGGGGAAGAAATTGCTGGATCGCACTGCCGGGATTAACTTTGGCTACGGATCAGCCTGACCTTTTTGAAAGTTTAGCCAAATCATTGGTCGGAATGCTTAAAAACGGTCGTTTTCCAAATCATTCGCCCGACCGCAACCATCCGGTATACCGAGGTGTGGACGGTTCTTTATGGATGATCTGGGCTTTTCAGCAATATGCCGCTTATCTGAATAACAACAGCCAGATATGGAAATCATTTGGAACTTCCATAAAGCAGGTATTATATGCTTACCGTGATGGCGTAAATCCGGGAATTCAAATGCAGGATGACGGTTTATTGTCAGCATATATCCCCAATTTGGCATTAACCTGGATGAGTGCCTACCTGAATGGGGTACCGGTAACCCAAAGGCCCGGATTAACAGTTGAGGTTAATTCTTTGTGGTATAATGCGATCTGCTTTGCCTTACAGGCAGCTGCAGAGGCTGGAGATGCTCAGTTTGTCGATGAATGGAAAGATCTGCCGGTAAGAATCGAACAGAAATTTCAGGAGACTTTTTGGAGTGATCAGGAAAAATATCTTGCCGATTATGTTTTTGAAGGTCAGGCAAACTGGGATGTGCGGCCAAACCAGGTACTTGCTGTCTCCATGCCCTTCTCACCTCTCCAGGATGAACAAAAACGCGCAGTTCTCGAGAAAGTGCAGTCTGAACTATTGACTCCCAAGGGTTTGCGGACTTTATCGCCTAGACACGAGGATTATAAAACAAGTTATGAGGGTGATCATGCCACCCGCGATTTAGCCTATCATCAGGGAACCGTGAGACCATGGCTTTTGGGCCATTTTGCCAATGCGTGGCTGAGTTTATACGGCCAGGCAGGTAAGCATTTCATCAGTGCCCTCGTTCATAATTTTGAGGAGGATATGTTCGAGCACGGATTAGGAACCATTTCCGAAGTGTATGATGGCAATCCGCCACATACTCCGTGCGGGGCAATTTCCTCGGCAGCCAGTGTAGCTGAAATTCTGAGAATTATGTATATGCTGAAGAAAATCTGAAACCTATGCGTGTATTAATGTTTGGATGGGAATTTCCTCCCCATATCAGCGGAGGTTTAGGGACGGCCTGTTACGGAATGACGCGTGGTCTGGCTTATAGAGATGTAGAAGTTATTTTTGTGGTGCCAAAATCTTATGGCGACGAAGATCAATCGTCCGTTAAACTTGTTGGAGCCTCACAGGTTCCGGTAAAAAGGCGGACTTATGTTTTTACTCCGGCAAATCCCGGCACTAATGAATTAGTGAGCAGTAGCCAATCTCTTGAAATGACTTATATCGAAGTGGGCTCAAACCTCCTTCCTTATCTTTCGCCTGAAGAATTTCAAAAATATACGCATGAACATTTGCAGAAAAATGAGTTAACCATTCAGGAGATCGAGCAAAGTGAAATTGCCGGATCTGCGGTTTTGACAGAAGTAGTCGGGACCCTGGATTTTTCAGGTAAATACGGATCGGACCTGATGCAGGAAGTATCGAATTATGCTCTGGTGTCATCCGAAATCGCGCATGAACAGAGTTTCGATATTATACATGCACATGACTGGCTTACTTATCCTGCGGGAATTGCGGCTAAACGGATGTCAGGAAAGCCATTGGTCGTTCATGTTCATGCAACGGAATTTGATCGGACCGGTGAGAATTACAACACCATTGTCTATGATATCGAAAAATCAGGAATGGAGCAGGCTGACCTGGTGATAACTGTCAGCAACTTAACCAGAAATACCGTAATCAATCGCTATGGAATCAATCCTGATAAAGTGGTTACAGTCTATAATGCAGTTGAACCCGGAACGGAAAATGGTGTCGAAACGATTACCAAATCGGTTGATGAAAAAGTAGTCACTTTCCTGGGGAGGATTACCTACCAAAAGGGTCCTGAGTACTTTATGGAAGCCGCTAATAAAGTTCTGAAACATTCAAACAATGTAAGGTTTGTTATGGCCGGAAGCGGCGACTTGCTCAGGAAAATGATCAGGTATGCTGCACGGTTGGGAATCACTGAAAAATTCCATTTTACTGATTTTCTCAAAGGGCAGGATGTCGACAATATGTTCGCAATAAGTGACGTATATGTTATGCCATCTGTTTCTGAACCATTCGGAATCAGCCCGCTGGAAGCCATGAGGTCAAATGTTCCGGTCATCATTTCGAAACAGTCAGGTGTTTCAGAGATTTTAAAATATGCCATTAAAATTGACTTTTGGGATGTGGATGCCATGGCTGATGCCATCTATGGCCTGATTACTTATGAGTCACTTCCGTTGATGTTTCGTCATTACGGACGAGACGAAGTGAACAGCCTTAAATGGGAGAATGCGGCTCTTCAAATTAAAAACCAATATATGAACCTGTTATATCCTAGCAACTCGCCGTTATGAAAAATATTTGCCTCTATTTCCAGGTCCATCAGCCATTCCGGCTGAAACGCTACCGCTTTTTCGATGTGGGAAAGGATCACTATTATTATGATGATTACCTGAATAAACACATTCTGAAAAAGGTTGTCAACAGGTGTTATCTCCCTACTAACGAATTGTTATATAGTCTTCTGACTGAATTTAAGGGACAATTCAAAGTGTCTTTCAGTTTAACCGGCATTTTTCTCGATCAATTGGAATTGTATGCCCCGGAAGTCATAGAGAGTTTTAAAAAACTGGCTGACACCGGACATGTCGAATTCCTGTCGGAAACATATTCTCATTCATTAGCCGCTCTGGGAAGCCCTGAGGAATTTGTTGCTCAGGTGAATCTGCATAAAAGGAAGATCGAATCACTATTTGGATTGACTCCGGCGGTATTTCGGAATACTGAATTGATTTACTCTGATTCTATAGGAGAACAGGTTTCGAAAATGGGTTATAAAGCCATGCTGACCGAAGGTGCTAAACATGTTCTTGGATGGAAAAGCCCTAACTTTCTGTACTATAATGTTATCGATCCTCGTCTAAAGGTGCTTTTAAGAAATTACAAACTGAGTGATGACATCGCCTGGCGCTTTTCAAACCATTCCTGGTCGGAATGGCCATTGAAATCAGAAACCTATCATCATTGGCTGAAAGGCACTCCTAAAAATGAGGATTTCGTGAATCTTTTTATGGACTATGAAACTTTTGGAGAACATCAGCCTGTTGAATCAGGAATTCACCAGTTTTTTGAACATCTGGTACGCCTTATCATAAAAGATCCGGAAACCGGATTTGCCCTGCCTGGCGAAATCGCTGATTCACACCAGTCTGTCGGACCGCTTTCTGTTCCCTATCCCAGTTCATGGGCCGATGAAGAGAGAGACCTTTCAGCCTGGCTTGGAAATGAGATGCAAAAAGAAGCCTTTAAAAAGCTCTATTCTCTTCACAATCTGGTTATACAGGCAAATGATTCTGATCTTTCAAGAGACTGGAGGTACCTCCAGGCAAGCGATCACTTCTACTACATGTCAACTAAGTTTTTTACAGACCAATCTGTGCACAATTACTTTAATCCTTACAACAGTCCGTACGATGCCTTCATCAATTATATGAATATCCTCTCTGATTTCATCATCCGGTTGGAGAAGAAAACGAAGAGGATCGTTTATAAAGGAATACCAATTGAAGAGCTATCCGGTGACCCACTGAACGACGCAATATCGGACTATGAAGGGATTTTAAAGGTGTTACGGCAGAAAAGGAAAAAAATTAGTTAATTCGCCCAATTTATTTGACTTATCACTTATGACGGAGAACGGGAATCAGAACAGTCCGGAGATACTTTTTGAAGTTAGCTGGGAGGTTTGCAACAAAGTGGGCGGGATTTATACGGTTTTAACTTCCAAATGTGAGGAGTTATTGAAACGTTTTGGTGAACATTACCTGTTTATAGGTCCTGATATTTGGCGTGAAGATCACGATAATCCGGATTTTATAGAGGATAATACCCTGTTTCTTGGATGGAAAGAGCATGCATTCGCTGCCGGTCTGAGTTTCAGAACCGGCCGATGGAACATCCCGGGTAAACCCCAGGTGATCATTATTGACTTTACCCCACTGATCGCCAAAAAGGACGAAATTTACAGCAAAGCCTGGGAAGATTACCGGCTCGACTCTATAACCGGTGGATGGGATTATATTGAAGCATCTCTTTTCGGTTATGCCGCAGGAATGCTGATCAAGAGCTTTTCTGAATATTACCGGTTCAAACAGGTAATTGCCCAATTCCATGAATGGATGACCGGAATGGGGATTCTTTATATTGAGAAGGAATCTCCCTATATAGGTACTGTTTTTACTACCCATTCCACAACCGTCGGACGTTCAATCGCAGGTAACGGCCTTCCGCTCTATGAGAATCTTTCGGAGTATTCCGGGGATGAAATGGCAGCCCGCTTAAATGTTGTGGCAAAGCATTCTCTCGAAAAACTGGCAGCAATTAATTGTGATCAGTTTACCACAGTAAGCGAAATTACAGCGGAGGAATGTACCCAGCTGATCGGGAGAAGACCGGACATAATCACTCCTAATGGGTTTAACTCGGATTTGGTGCCTGAAGCGGAAAAATTGAAGGATCAAAGGGTGGTGGCTAGAAAAGCCATCCGCAAAATTGCCCAGGCTATTTTCGGATATGAAATTTCCGAAGATTTCCTGGCAATTGGCACCAGTGGCCGATATGAATTCAGAAATAAAGGGATAGATGTCTTTATCAAATCACTGGCCAGGCTAAATGAAGAAAAAGACCTGGAAAAAGAGGTTGTAGTACTTATAATGGTCCCGGCTAATAACTATGGTCCGCGTCGCAGCGTAGGCCAACGCCTGAACAGCGAGTTAATTGAAGTTAGCGGGAGTAAGCATTTGACTCATAATCTGCATGATGCTGATTCTGATCCTATTATTCGCCTGCTCAACGAAACGGGCCTCGATAACGACCAGAAAAAGAAAGTAAAGGTCATTTTTATCCCTTGCTATCTCAATGGGCAGGATGGAATTGTTAATCTTACCTATTATCAAATACTTGCCGGTCTGGATTATACCGTTTTCCCATCCTATTATGAGCCATGGGGGTATACCCCGCTGGAAAGCATTGCTTTTGGCGTACCAACCCTGACAACCGATCAGGCCGGTTTTGGCTTATGGATGTCGGCATTTAAAACCGATAAGCCAAACCTTCCTGTTGCGGTTGCTCCCCGAAATAACAAATCCGATGATTCCCTGATTGCCTGGATCTGTGAGGCTATATTGAGTTTTTCTCAACTATCAGAAATTCAAAGAAAAGAGAACTTTGATCTTTCTATTCTGCTGTCGAAAAAGGCTTTGTGGGAAAATCTGGTGAGTTTCTATTACCTGGCTTATTCTTATGCTTTATCCGAAGTCGTATTTGAAGACAGGCCTGAACCGGAATTTGCGGAAGAAACGAATGTTCCGGGTGCAGTTGAGGTTCAGAAAACCAATGAGCCGGTTTGGAAACGGGTACTCGTTGAATCTTCTTTCCCTGAGAAACTCGGAGGCCTTGAAGCGATTTCGAAAAATCTTTGGTGGACCTGGAATTATGAAGCCGAAAACTTATTCCAGTCTATTGATCCTGTTATATGGGATCAGGTTGAGCATAATCCGATTACCCTAATGCGGCAAATTCCATTGGATCGCCTCATTGAACTTGAACAGGACGAGAACTTTAACCGTTCTTACAATGAGGTTTATGCAAAATTTCAGGACTATATAAAACAGGTCAACGAAAGTCCTGGCCCGATGATCGCTTATTTCAGCATGGAGTTCGGTTTTCATGCCAGTTTGAAAATATACTCAGGTGGCCTCGGAATTCTCGCCGGCGACTATTTAAAGGAGGCCAGTGATAGAAATGTTCCCATCATTGGATTCGGGCTTCTTTACAGGTACGGCTATTTCCGCCAGGTTCTTACTGTTAATGGCGATCAGGTGTCTGAAGATGTGATGGAACAGTTTTCCGATCTTCCCGTTGAACCGGTTTTTAATAAAGAGGGACAATGGATGCAGATTCCCATAGGTTTGCCAGGAAGATTACTTCACGTAAGATTGTGGAAAGCAATGGTAGGCAGAATAAGCCTCTATTTATTGGATACCGATTATGATGTCAATCAGCCTGCCGACCGCACAATAACCTATCATCTTTATGGCGGAGATGAGGAGAACCGCCTGAAACAAGAGATGGTCCTTGGTTTGGGTGGCATTCGAATGCTTAACAAACTCGGGATTTCACCGAATGTTTACCATTGTAATGAGGGCCATGCTGCATTTATAGGAATTGAGCGCATTAGCAGACTGATGGATATCAAGAAATTCACTTTCGATGAATCTCTTGAAGTGGTCAGGGGATCAACTCTTTTTACTACCCATACTCCTGTACCGGCCGGCCATGATACATTCAACGAGAATATGATCCGGACTTATATGGGGAAATATTCGGAACGTTTTAGTATTTCATGGGAGGATTTTATGGGTTTGGGCAAGATTGAAAAGGGAAATACCTTAGAAAGATTCTCCATGTCGTATCTCGCAGCCCGGTTATCGCAGGAAATTAATGCCGTGAGTAATCTTCACGGAGACGTCACCCGTAAAATGTTCGAGAGTGTCTGGAAGGGTTATTATGCCGATGAACTGCATATCGGATTTATAACCAACGGAGTCCATTATCAGACCTGGGCTGCTGAAGCATGGCAAAAGCTTTATCTGGAGGTATTTGGAGATAAATTTCTGGATAACCAGTCCTCCACCATTTATTGGTCCAAAATACATACTGTTCCCGATGAACGGATATGGAACATCAGGCAGACGCTGCGCAAAATCCTGATTGACTACATTCGTCAGAAACTGGAAAAAGTTTCAATTAAGCGTCATGAGCCTCCGAAACAAATTATAGAGATTCTCCAAAGGTTAAATGAAAAAACCCTGACAATTGGTTTTGCCAGAAGGTTTGCCACTTATAAGAGGGCACATTTATTATTCAAAGATCTTGAGCGGCTCGATCAGATTGTCAACAATCCGGAACGCCCGGTGCAGTTTATCTTTGCCGGAAAAGCGCATCCCATGGATAAGGCTGGTCAGGATCTGATCAAATATATTGTAGAAATATCACGACGCCCTGAATTCAGGGGTCGGATCGTATTTCTGGAGAACTATGACATGACTGTAGCGAGGAATTTGGTACAGGGAGTTGATATCTGGTTAAATACTCCAACCCGGCCACTCGAAGCTTCAGGAACCAGTGGGATGAAAGCAACTATGAACGGTGTCATGAACTTTAGTGTTCTCGATGGCTGGTGGTGCGAAGGTTACCGTCCGAATGCCGGCTGGGCCTTACCTAAGGAACTTGTATACGACGATCAGAATTACCAGGATGAACTCGATGCTGCAACGATTTACGACTTGCTGGAAGATGAGATCGTACCGCTCTTTTATAAGGTCAATAATAATGGAGTTCCTGAGGATTGGATTAAACACATCAAAAATACAATTGCCCAGATTGCTCCAATATTCACAACCCAAAGGATGATTGACGACTATTATGGCCGTTTTTATAAGATCCTTGGTAACCGATCGAGCGACATGAGGGCTAATAATTATCACTTGGCCAGGGAAATAACCCGTTGGAAAAAAAAGGTCGCGAGATTGTGGGATAAAATCGAAATCTCCGAGGTCAATTACTCAAAGGACCTGTCAAAGCCATTGCGCATGGGTGAAGAATATACAGCCGAAGTTGTGCTGAAATTGAACGGTTTATCCGCTGACGACATTGGTGTTGAGCTTGTTGTGGTTTCGGTTTTTCCAAATGGTAAGCAGGAGTTCGTTTTTAACCAGGAGTTTGCCAAGGTAGAGAAGCTGAATGGCTATACCCGTTACCGGATAGGAACGATTCCTACGCAACCCGGTATTTTCAATTATGGCATCCGCGTATTTCCGAAAAGCAGGCTTGTGCCACACCGTCAGGATTTCAGCTTTGTAAGGTGGATATAACTTTATTGCTGGGTTTTAGCAAGCCGGGAAGGGTCAGTTAATCGAAAGAATCGCATAACCCACCTGATTTAATCGAACGTTCAAACCAACCGTTATAATCTGGCTGAATAAAAGTGTTTCTGAAGAAGTTTGCGCTGGTTCAATGCCTTTAACCGTAATTCTTTGTTTGGTCCCGAAGCCGATGCTCTTCATTGCATGTTTCGGTATTTTAATAATGGTCTCTTTTACCGAATCATCAAAACTGGCAACTACCATGAACACTTCCTCTTCCATGGTCCCGCCATATCTCAGAAATGCAAAAATCTGGTCCCGATCAGGGATATCTTCATTAACCCACATCAGATCATACAGATAGCCATTGAAAAACACAGGTATTCTTGTGCCAGGTGCAACAGATCGGAGCAAGTCTTTCTATTGGAAAAATTCGTGGACGAAAAACGGAATCTTTGAAATTCTAATATGGACCTTCGGCTCATTCTTGCTTTTCATTAGGTTTCGAAAACAATTCTTAAATTTACATTCATCGTACAAACGGGTCAATAAATGAATTGTGATCTGATATTTCCGAACTACTAACATATTTATGATGGTATATTTACTGCAAAGTTTGAAATTTATGATGCTATTTTTCTGAAAATATTGTATATTCGCATCGTTATACCTGGTAATTTAGTTTTTGAATATGCCTCAGAGAGTAGATAAATATTTTTCAAGAAGTATAGACCGCCATTTAAACACGTGGAAAGACGACTCAAAGCACAAGCCTTTGTTGTTGAGGGGAGCGCGTCAAGTTGGGAAATCTTCGGCAGTGCGTCATTTGGGTGAATCGTTTGAATATTTTTTGGAGGTAAACTTTGAACGTCATGCTGATATTCCAGAGTTGTTCAGAGGCTCTTTAAATCCTAAAGAAATTTGCTCAAAGCTATCTGCTATATTCGGTACTCCTGTTGTACCCGATAAAACACTATTATTCTTCGATGAGATACAGTCCTGTTTACCGGCTATTGCTTCGCTACGCTTTTTCTACGAAGAATATCCGGAATTACATATTATCGCAGCAGGTTCTTTGCTTGAATTTGCCTTGCAGGAAATACCTTCTTTTGGAGTTGGTCGTATTCGTTCACTGTACTTGTACCCTTTCTCTTTTGATGAGTTTCTTCAGGCGCAAGGATTGGATTTGCTGGTTGAAGAAAAGAACAACGCATCGGTGGAAAAGCCACTTTTAGGGCCATTGCATAATAGACTAACCGACCATTTGCGTACTTTCTTTTTGGTTGGAGGAATGCCCGAATCGGTGAAAACCTGGATAGAAAAAGCGGATTACCTGCAGTGTCGATTTGTTCAGAATGATATTTTACAAACGTTGGTGGATGATTTCGCGAAGTATAAAAAAAGAATATCGCCGGTTGTATTGCAGCAAACACTTCGGTCAGTTGCACTTCAATCGGGTAGTAAGTTTGTTTATTCTCAGGTAACGGGCGATGTGGAACCGGCAAAGATTAAAGATGCATTGGAGCTGTTAACCATGGCAGGAATTATTATCCCTGTGACACATACAGCAGCTAATGGTCTGCCACTGGGTGCAGAGATAAACGCTAAGTTCCGAAAATTTCTTTTCATGGATACCGGATTATTACAACGGTTGCTAAATCTTGATATGGAAAATTTATTTCTATCATCGGATAGTAATTTCGTGAATAAAGGTGCTTTATCAGAAGTATTTGCAGGATTGGAGTTACTCAAGCACGGGAGCCCTTACGAACGTCAGGAACTCTACTATTGGTTGCGGCTCGACAAAGGAGCACAGGCGGAAGTCGACTATGTGATTTCAAATAAAGGCTGCGTACTTCCCATTGAAGTAAAAGCAGGAACCAAAGGGGCCATGCAAAGTCTTTATCGGTTTATGGAGTTGAAAAAATCCAAAGCGGGTATTCGAACTTCATTGGAGAATTTCGGACGGATTGGATTTGTTGACATTTGCCCCTTGTATGCAATAGGTGGCAAAAACCAGTCATAGAACTCCACAAATTTGCCGCATCCTTTGGGAAAGCCTGGTGGGGAGCGCACTGGCTCCGATCGCTCGACAATATCGATTACGACAACCGTTTGCCCCGGGGAGCTTCGAACCGGACCCGGTTAAAATATCGAAAATTCTGGCAGGTGAACGTCGTAGGGACGCATATTTGCGTCCATTCCATCCCCCCGGGTGATGCCGGCGTAGGGACGCATACTTGCGTCTACACCCATTTCAACCCCGACGGCGTTTATGATGTTGAATCAGAAGACGCAAATATGCATCCCTACATGGCTGCGGTAATGATGGGGCAATGGACGCAAATATGCGTCCCTACATGGGTGCGGTAATGATGGGGGAATGGACGCAAGTATGCGTCCCTACATGCCGTGGTATGATGTTGAAATGGACGCAAATATGCGTCCCTACACATGGCCGCGGTAATGATGGGGGAATGGACGCAAATATGCGTCCCTACATGGGTGCGGTAATGATTTTTATGATAACGAATAAACGCAATATCCCGTTGGATTGAATGTTACCTTGATGCCAACCGACGCAATCTGGCTGAACAAAAGTGTTTCTGAGTAGGATTGCTCAGGGTGGATGCCTTTTACCGTTATCCTTTGCCTGCTACCAAAACCGACGGTGTTCATCGCGTGCTCCGGAATCTTTATTTTGATTTGCAGGATTGTCGGATCAAAACTGGCAACTACCATGAACACTTCCTCTTCCATGGTCCCGCCATATCTCAGAAATGCAAAAATCTGGTCCCGATCAGGGATATCTTCATTAACCCACATCAGATCATACAGATAGCCATTGAAAAACACAGGATATTCCTGTGCAAGACGCAACAGACCGGCGTAGGTTTTTCTTAATAATCGCTGGTTGTCTGATAAGTTCTGACCATCGCACCGGCCATTATTGAACCATTTCTGAAACTCCGGCATTATAGCATAATCAAAGCTACTCGTCCGCCCGTCATCTCCGCTGAATCCGCTGCTTCCAGCGGCCGGTTCGCCAACTTCCTGTCCGGAAAAAATAAGCACCGGGCCTTGGTTCATTAATGATGCAATTGCCATTGCAGGGATTGCCTTCCAGGGATTACCGGCAAAATATCCGGAAGCAATCCTCTGTTCGTCATGGTTTTCCAGAAATCTTAACATGGAATTGTCCATTCCATCCATTGATTTCCAGACACTTGTGATTGCACGGGTGGAGGACTTTCCAATGACGACTGATCTTAGCGCATCATACAATCCTACCTTGTCGTACAGGTAGTCAAAAAAACCGGTTTCGAGGTAATCACGGTACTTAAGCGGTTCATACAATTCAGCTATAAAAATGATCTGTTGATATTCCCTTTTAACCTGACTGATTGCATATTGCCAGAAATCAACCGGAACCATGCCGGCCATATCACAACGAAAACCATCAACTCCTTTCCCCGACCAGAACAGCAGAATCCCGGTCATCTTTACCCATGTATCGGGCAAAGGATGAAAATAGCATTGTCTGTTCTGATAATCAATTCCATAGTTCAACTTAACGGTTTCATACCAATCGTGGATGTCAGGATCAGATCGAAATACGTCGTTGCCCGTCGCTTTTGCAGGAATCTCAACAAACCGGTCAGGTGCTTCGCTCGTCAAACCGCGAACCTGAAATGATTCCCCGGGGAAATAGTAGTAATTATTTGATGGACTGAACGATAAATCCTTGTTATCTGCTTCGCCAAGGTTTTTGGAACCCTTAGGGAGTTGCCTTGAATAATAATCCCGGGCAACATGATTCGGGATAAAGTCAATGATTGCCTTAAGCCCTTGGATGTGAATCCGATGTAACAGCAGTTCAAATTCGGCCATTCGGGATGGAATATCCACAGCCAGGTCGGGATCTACGTCATAATAATCGTTCACTGCATAAGGAGACCCGGCTTTTCCCTTAACAATATCCGGATGGCTGGCCGGCAATCCGAATTGAGGATAGTGGGAAAGGGTGGCATGCCTGATAATACCGGTCAACCAGATATGAGTCACGCCAAAACTCCTCAGTTCTGTAAGAACTTCATGGGTAATATCGTTGAATTTCCCGCATCCGTTTTGTTCGATCGTCCCGTTATATACGGGGTTTTGGCAGGTATTGCTGAATAATCTGGGCAGGAGCTGATAAATGATGATCTTTTGGTTCATTGCTTTTACCGGATGCGTCTGGTCGGAATTTTCTTCAGAGCGAGGCCAACCCTTGAAGGAAGGTAAAGACGAATCTGGAATCCCGAACCTAATTTTCCAAGTGGTTCGGCCGGATAATCCATATTTTCATCAATTCTGCCAAATCCCTCAAAAAGAGGATTATCTGAGTTTAGAACAATTCTGTATTCCGTCGGATCTGAGGCAATTCCATAGTTTGTGAAAGATTTTACCGGGTTCAGATTGAATACAAAAAGCAAGGGTTCCCTCATGAAGGCCAAAACCTGATCTGAATTGTTGGAGAGCCTTAACGTTGGTTTTTCCTGAACGGCCATCTCCTCCTGGCAGAATAACCTGATCATGGCCTGATCGAATTGCTGAAGTCCGGCGTACCGCAACAACGGATCGTCAGCTAGGTGCCATTGCCGCCGTGCGTATGTATAGGACCATTGGTTTCCTTCGCGCGGAAAGTCGATCCATTCAGGATGCCCGAATTCGTTACCCATAAAATTCAGGTACCCGCCGCCATGTGTTGCCAAGGTTAGGAATTTGATCAGTTTGTTTAAAGCTATTGCCCTGTCAATGATCAAGCTGGGTGTTATTTTCGACATATGAGTATACATCTCTTTATCTGCCAACCTGAACATAATTGTTTTATCACCTACCAGGGCCTGATCATGGGATTCTGAGTACGAAATGGTTTTTTCGTCACTTCTACGGTTAGTCAGCTCATAGAATAGTTCAGACACATTCCAGTGTTCATCGGCCTTTTCTTTGAGTGTTTTGATCCAGAAATCAGGAACCCCCATAGAGAGGCGGTAGTCAAATCCCAGACCCCCATCAGCAATTGGCGCACCTATCCCGGGCAACCCGCTCATATCCTCGGCGATCGATATTGCTTCAGGGTGTATCTCATGAATAAGCTTATTGGCAAGGGCAAGGTAAACCAGGGCATCTTCATCAACGCCGCTATTAAAATAAGCATCATAAGAGGTAAAGTCTCTGCCTAATCCATGATCGTAATATAGCATACTTGTTACCCCGTCGAACCGGAAGCCGTCAAAGCCATATTCTTCAATCCAATATTTACAGTTTGACAGCAGAAAATGAATGGTCTCGTTCTTTCCATAATCAAAACATAGCGAGTCCCAGGCCGGATGTTCCCTCCGGTGATCGGTATGAAAAAGCATTCCCGGAATCCCGTCAAATAATCCCGGTCCTTCAAGTACATTTTTTACCACATGAGAATGAACGATGTCCATAATAACCCGGATCCCCAATTTATGAGCATCTGAGATGAGCAATCTAAGATCGTCGGGTGTTCCGAACCGGCTTGAAACGGCGAAAAAATTTGATACATGATATCCAAAGGAGCCATAATACGGATGTTCCTGGATGGCCATTAGCTGTACCGTGTTGTATCCCAATGTTGAAATGCGTGGGAGAATTTTCGTTCTGAATTCATTAAAGGTGCTCACCTTGCCTTCTTCAGATGACATTCCCGTATGGGCCTCATAGATGAGGATCGCTCTTAACCTGCTTTGAATTGACCCGGAAAGGGTTAAAGGCCGGCTAACCTCCTGAAGGCTAGTCGGATTCCATACCTGAGCATTAAAGACCTTGGTTTTTTCATCCTGAACAACCCGTTTCGCATAAAGCGGGATCCGGTAATCAGCTCCTCCTGGCCAGGATATCCAAAGTTTGTATTCATCAAGATGGTGAATGTCCTCTTCTTCCAGCACCAATTCCCATTGGCCTGGCTGTTGCTGTGTAAACTGATAGCGATTCTCTATTTTCCATTCATTAAAGGAGCCGGTTAAACAGATTGCAGTTGCATTCGGTGCCCATTCATGCATAACCCAGCCCGGATTAGTGTTGTGCAAACCAAAATAGTGATGGCCATTTGCAAAAGTGCTCAATGTCTCACCGGCAGGTATAAGTTCACTGATTTTCAGATTAATCCGATCCATCCTTTCCACAACCTGACCCAGGTATGGCAACAAATAGGGATCGCGTTGGATAATGCCAGGATTACTCATATCAGGAAATCCTTTTTAAAACTTCAACAAGCAGCCTCCAAAACTTAATAGTAGATGAAATACTGAGTCTTTCATCAGGTGAATGAACACCTTTGATGGTTGGCCCGAATGAAATCATATCCATCGTTGGGTATTTTTCAAGAAATAGCCCGCATTCCAGGCCGGCATGAATTGCCTTTACCAATGGTTTTTGTCTGAACAGATCCTCATAGGTCTTTTCAGTAATTTTTAATACAGGGGAATCGGGATTGGGATTCCATCCGGGGTATCCGGTTGATCTTTCAGTATATGCTCCGGCAAGCAAAAATACACTCTCAACCATATTCGACATGTTTTGTTTGGCTGATTCTATCGAACTTCTCTGACTGGTAGTTACTTTAATCCGATCCTGATCGAACTTAACAGCTGCCAGGTTTGTTGATGTTTCAACCAATCCCGGGATGGTTTGGCTCCACGAAAGAACCCCGTGAGGACAGGCATATAAAGCGTTAAGAAGGTTGCACTGGCAATCTTCGTCTATTATCCATTCAGGTAGGGGGTATTCGGAAAAAACGAGTTCCAGATCCGGTTCGGTCCTGATCAGTTCTTGTTTAACCTCCGATTGATAGTGGGTGAAAGCTTGAATCAAAGCATGCTTTTTGATTTCCGGTAGTGTGATAATTGTTTCTGACTCACGTGCAATGGCATTCCGGAGGTTACCTCCATCGAAATGATGAATCCGGATATCAAAATCATCGGAAAACTCCCATAAAAATCGGCTCAGAATCTTATTGGCATTGCCTAATCCTTTATGAATATCATCGCCGGAATGACCTCCGACAAGACCTTTGACACCAAGTCTCATCGCAATATGATCATCCGGGACAAATTCCTTCAGGAAATCAAACCAGGCAGTGAGGTCCATACCACCCGCACAACCAATAAAAAGCTCCCCCTCATCTTCAGAATCGAGGTTGAGCAGGATATTACTTCGCAAAAAATCGGGCTGAAGCCCAAAAGCACCATTCAGACCGGTTTCTTCGGCTACTGTAAACAGACATTCCAACGGGCCGTGAACCAGGTCGGAAGCATCCAGAACCGCCATCTGAGCCGCGATACCGATTCCGTCATCCGCTCCGAGTGTTGTACCTTTTGCCTTTACCCAATCGCCATCGATGTAGGCATGAATCGGCTCAGTCAAAAAATCAAAATTGGTATCTGCATTCTTTTCGCAAACCATATCTAAATGGCTCTGTAAACATACTCCGGGATGATTCTGCTTTCCCGGTGAAGCGGGCTTACGGATGATCAGGTTACCAGCATTATCAGTCTCATAATTGAGGTTTCCGACCTGAGCAAAATGGATCAGATAATCGCGGATCTGCTGTTCATGATCACTCGGTCTGGGAATGTTGAGCACCTCCTTGAAATGATTCCAGAGGGCGGTGGGCTCCAGGTTAAATAATTCCGCCATATCTTAAGGTTTTTGTAAAGATATACCTAATCCCGGGCTATTGCTCACGGAATAAAAAAAACTATATTTACCTTACAAATCACTAATAGCAAACTGATTAATATCTAAATTGTTATGATCAAACGAACCATTGTTGCATTGCCTGGCGACGGTATCGGTACCGTCGTTCTGGAAGCTGCCATCCGGGTTCTGGATGCCGCAGGTTTTGAAGCAAATTATGAGTATGCCGATATTGGCTGGGAGTTTTGGAAGAAGGAAGGGAACCCATTGCCGGACCGTACAATTAAGCTCCTCGAACAACACAAAATCGGATTATTCGGGGCCATTACTTCGAAACCTAAAGATGCTGCAGCAGCAGAACTGGCTCCTGAATTGCAGGGTAAAGGTTATGTTTACGCCAGTCCGATTGTTGGAATGCGCCAGCTTTTTGATCTTGACATCTGCATCAGGCCCTGCAGAACTTACCTTGGTAACCCGTTGAACTTTGTTCGGAGGGGCGCTGACGGTAACATTGAGGAGCCTTTTATTGATGTGGTCATTTTCAGGCAAAACACTGAATGCCTGTATAGCGGGGTTGAATGGTCAAATCCTCCTGAACAGGTTTATGAGGCTTTTAAAACCCATAAAGCTTTCCTGAAAAATTTCGGGAAGGTTCCAAAAGAGGAATTATCGATTTCGGCCCGGATCTTTACAAAAAAGTACACCGGAAGGATCCTCAAAGCAGCTTTTGAGCATGCCAAAATGAAAGGATACAAGTCGGTAACAGTATGTGAGAAACCAAATGTCATCCGGGAAACCAGTGGAATGATGTATAAAATGGCTCAGGATATGCAAAAAGATGAATATCCTGAAATTCAGCTCTGGAATACCAATATTGATGCTCAGATGATGTGGCTGACCAAGAATCCGGAAGATTACGGTGTGATTGTAGCCGGCAATATGTTCGGAGATATTGTTTCGGATGGATTTGCCGGATTGATCGGAGGATTGGGATTTGCCTGCTCAGCCAATCTTGGAGAAGAAATAGCGGTTTTTGAACCCACTCACGGATCGGCTCCAAAATATGCCAATTACCCGGTTTCGATAGTTAATCCGATTGCCATGGTTGCCAGTGCCTGCCTGATGCTGCACCATATAGGCGAAAATAGTATTGCTACCAGGATCGAAAAGGCTGTTGCGGATGTAATTGCCGAAGGAAAAGTCAAAACTTACGATATGATGAAGATGACCGGTTCGCCGGATGTTATTCAGAAAGGTGCTGCTTCAACTATTCAGATGGCAGATGCAATAATTGCAAAACTATGAAACAGGATATTTTAAATCTATGGCCCGAGCTGAACTGGATCCAGGATCCGGAACTGAGGGAGAAGACTGCAAAAACATGGGAAATAGCATTGGAAAGGAGTGTACTCACCACCGATGATCTCAATCAAATTCCTTTTACTTTACTAGTCCCAAACCTCAAGGTGTCTTTTATGGCCCACAAGAGGGCCGTGGTGCACATAGCGCGCGAGGCAGGCCTGAAATGCAACGAATTTTTCGGCGAGGACCTTCCTGTTGATATGGATGTTCTGATTGCTGGGGCCATCCTGGCCGATGTTGGTAAACTGCTTGAGTACGAATTGAAGGATGGGAAAGCCGTGCAGGGGAAGTACGGCGCTTACCTAAGGCATCCTTTCTCCGGTGTTGCACTGGCAGAAGAATGCAAAGTTCCAGCTGCTGTTTGTCATATAATCGCAGCACATGCGCATGAAGGGGATCTGGTGAAACGCACAACGGAAGCCTACATTGTCCATCATGCTGATTTTATGACTTTCCTTCCGTTTAAAGACAGGCTCAAATAAATTTAACTTCAATGTTTTCATGGAAAGGGAAGACGATAAACTTTAAGATCGTAGGCCATCAGAATATTCTTATCCAATGGTCGAAACGTAAAAATGGTGAACAGATCATTAAAACAGAGAGCTATTTTATTAAAGTTTTCGAAACAACGGACATCGAGTTAAACTACTAAAGCCGGTATATTAGAATCAAACTGCTATTTGTCCCATATTACTTCCTGATCATGAATTATTTAGTTTATCTGGTTTTTTTAGGTATGTTAAAAAGAAGCAATCGGTGAATTGGGAAAGGGCAGAAAGAGCAGTTAGCTGAACATATTAGTAATTAATTTGTTATTTTTGTGCAATTTGTATTGTGTTATTTATTATATCTTTACAAATTAGAAACAATTAACCTACCGGATATGAAAAGAAAAATTTTACTCCTGTCAACAGTTTTGTTACTGGGTATAGCCGCATCTCAAGCGCAAAATGCCGAAAACAAATGGGGTATCGGATTCCATTTTGGAGTAATGGAATATAATGGTGACTATTCCAACCAGTTCTATTCCTTCGAGCAAGGCTATGCAGTTGGTGCAAGTTTGGCCAGATATCTCAACCCTTCATTTGATTTAATGGGGCATTTCTTTTATGATATGTCTCATAGTTATGACAGTGGAAAATCAGGCTTGCCAACATGGCTGCATTTTGAGGCTGATATGTTCAACCTGAATTTACTTGCCAAATACAAATTCAACAATGGATATATTTTTAAGGAAACCGCCAGATTGGCTCCGTTTATCCTGGCAGGTTTGGGCGGGAATTATGCTATCACAAGTGGACAAGGTGAAAATGGACGCTTTATTAGCCAAAAATACACGGCTCCTAACCTGTACGGGGGATTAGGTCTTAATTTCCGTATCAGCCAGGCCGTTAGTTTCTCTGTTCAGACTTCCCTGTTGTTGCCTTTTACGGATAAAATTGATGGAACTGTTGGGGATGTGGCGAC
Source organism: Bacteroidales bacterium (assembly GCA_041658425.1). Classification (GTDB taxonomy): domain Bacteria; phylum Bacteroidota; class Bacteroidia; order Bacteroidales; family UBA12481; genus UBA12481. Next base: position 43,213 of record JBBAAF010000019.1, read on the forward strand.
CAATACGAAAAAAGGGAATGACCTTTTCCTGGAAAACTCAGTCGGTCTGTATATCACTCCTGGCAAAGCCAAGAAAAAAGATTCTGACGGTGATGGCGTACCTGATAAATTGGATAAATGCCCGAATACCCCTGCCGGTGTACCGGTAGACGTTAATGGTTGCCCACTGGATACCGATAAGGATGGTATTCTGGATTATCAGGATGAATGCCCAACCGTTGCCGGATTGAAGGAATTTAACGGCTGTCCGGATACCGATAAGGATGGCATCCAGGATAAATTGGACGATTGTCCGGATGTCTTTGGTCTGGCAGCATTTAAAGGATGCCCTGATTCTGATGGTGATGGTGTACCCGACAAGGATGACCGCTGCCCGAACACTCCCAAAGGTTATAAAGTAGACCGTTTTGGATGCCCGTTGGATTCCGACAGGGATGGTATCCCGGATAGCGAAGACGCTTGCCCGGATAAAGCCGGCGTTTCTGAATTAAAAGGCTGTCCTTTTACTGTTGAAGCTATTATCGGCAAATACAATCTGTCGATGAAACCGGTTTATTTTGATTTCGACTCTTATAAACTGAAACCGGAAGGAATCGATGTTCTCGATAAACTTGCAAATGCTCTGTCCAACCATAATGACTTTGGTGTTCAGTTCGATGGATATGCTGACTATATAGGTACCGAAGAGTATAACCTCAAACTTTCCGAAAAACGTGCTAATTCGGCTAAGAGTTATATCATGAACAAAGGCATCACTGATAATCGGATCAGATTGCAGTATTTCGGAGAATCCAAGCCAGCTCAGGATAATAAAACCGTAGAAGGCCGCCGTCTCAACCGCAGAGTTGAATATAACCTGTTCGACATTGATAAATAGAAATTGTTAGAGACGGATAATATCCGTCTCTACAACAGGATATATAAAAATCCCTGCTTCGGCAGGGATTTTTTTTACATCTTAGCTGCTTCATTTGTAATAAATGCATTAAAATGAGAAGGTTATTCATTTCCTTGGCGATTTTACTTTTCCCGGTCTGCTTGAAGTCCCAGGATCTGCAGTTGCAGGATTGTATCAAAGAATGTCTGAAGAACAATCCTCTGTCGGCCAATAAGGAATTGGCTATGCAAATCGCTGAGGTGAAAAAAAGAATCATTAAGTTGGCATGGTTTCCCAGCCTTGACTTGAACGGACAAGCTACATGGCAGTCGGATGTTGTTGTACTTAATCTTGACCTCCCATTTCCTGTAAATTTTCCTAAAATCCCAAAAGATCAGTACAGAATTACCACAGACGTCACGCAAATGATCTATGACGGTGGGAGTATTAACAATCAGCAAATTCTTGAAGATATCAATTCAAATATATCAGTTAAAGAATTGGAAATAAATGAGTTAATAATAAGACAAACTGTAGAGGACCTGTATTTTGCCATTCTGGTAACTGAAAAAAGAATTGAGGTAATTAAGCTCATGGCTCAATCACTCACCCAGACGATCCGCCAGGTTGAATCCGGTGTAAAAAATGGAATTCTTAGCGAGTCTGACCTGCCGGTAATTCTCTCGGAACAAATCAAAATTGACCAACAGCTTATCAGTCTCCAGGGCCTTAAACTGCGTGCAGTAAATACGCTTGGTCTGTTAATGGGCAAAGAAATCTCCCCGGAAACGCACTTTGTAATCCCCGTTGAAGTAAGTGAATTGTCATTAAAAGGAGAACGACCAGAATTGCAAATGTTTGAACTACAGAGTAATATGCTTGAAGCCCGGAAAAAGCTATTGAATTCCCAACGATTGCCAAAAATAATGGCTTTTGGTCAGGCCGGATATGGAAAGCCCGGGCTGAACTTTATGGGTAATAAGTGGGATCCATATCTTCTTGCAGGAGTGAAAGGTACCTGGAATGTTTGGGATTGGGGAAAAGTCCGGCAACAAAAGGAAACTTTTAACCTGAATCAACGAGTTATCGACAACCAGAAGGAATCCTTCACCAGGCAGATCACCCAGGCAGAACAGAACCAACAATTGGTAATAAACGAGAGCAATGCTTTGCTCCTAAAGGATGCTGAATTATTGAACAGCAGGGAGAAAGTTACCATAGCCTATAACAGCCGGCTAACCAATGGACTGATTACCGCAAGCCAATTTTTAACGGAATGGACGCGTGAACAGGAGGCCCGTATCAACCACGAAGTCCGTAGGATCGAATTGATCAGTTCGGAATATAAATTGTTGTCAATCAAGGGAAAATACTAAACTTATGAGACCAATAAGCCTATGT
>JBBAAF010000020.1:0-42689 GCA_041658425.1 Bacteroidales bacterium
GTAATGTTAAAATTCAGAAATAAATACTGGCGTGACAAGTACCTGTATTCCTGTGGTTTATGCCACATGGAGCGATTAATAGAAGAATCTTATTACGGTTAGTTATTGTCGTGAAAATCCGTGATAATCAGCAGGTTTTCACCTATTATAACAGTCACCGGTATGAAACCAGCGCTCTTCGACGTGCTTTAAAACTTGCAGGGGTCGATCCATATTACTCATTTAATACCAAAGGCAAAACAGAAACAGACGATTTTCGTGTGCCGATAGCCCGAATCCAGCAGGAACGGAAGGAGGAGGCCAGGTTTCTTTCCGGTATGGTAAGGACCGATGAACCGGTTTTCAATGTCCCCAAACTTGGGAAATCACATCTCCGTGCCTGGCAGGACCATGAAATTATCATGATTACTCCTTCAGGCGAAAGGGTATACCGGTTTTATCCATGGGAATCCCGTGTTACATTTGTTGATGACTATCTTTATACTGACACTCCGATATTTGATTACCTGCAGCGTCTGGACCAGCACAATGAACATCCCGAAAAATACAGTACTATTTGGTATTATTTCTAACGATTATCGATAGGCCCGAACCTGTATTGTGTTTCATAGGGATTAAACTATCTGGGCCTGCAGCCAATAGACTGCCGCTCCTGACAAGTAGCCGATAATTGCCAGCCAACTGATCTTTTTCAGGTACCAGATGAAATCAATTTTTTCCAGTCCCATGGCTGCCACACTGACCATTTCAGGTGTGGCGATATCGCCAACTTTCTCATCAAGCCATTTTGATAACAGGTTCAGGTGACCGGCAGAAGATAAGCTTGCAACAGCCATCAGGATGCCGAGAAAGAACAGAACAGTAGGTACATCAACCTTGGCAAGAATGCCGGCAACAGAAAGTTTTCGTCGATCCTCATGAGGCTTGCCACGGTGGATAATTTCAGTTACTACCCATAATACTCCCAATCCCAGGAGCATACCCATATAGATGCTCGATTCGGAAACAAATGGAAAAATATCTTTTTTTTAAAAACCCTTGCAGGCATCCAAAAAGGATATATCTTTGCACCGCTTTCGGGTGCTTAGCTCAGCTGGTTCAGAGCATCTGCCTTACAAGCAGAGGGTCACTGGTTCGAATCCAGTAGCGCCCACGGTGAAAAGCCTTCCACTTCGGGAGGCTTTTTTTTGCCCTCCTTTGAATGATTTTCCGTAAAAAAGCGACTTGGTTTTTACATTCAAACCAAGGTTGCGCATCTATATAGGTATGTTCTATGTTTACATACTCTATTCGGAAATTTTGGACCGATACTATGTCGGACAAACCGAGGACATCGCCGCACGATTACCACACTGTTCCGATCCATTCAATTTAACCCCTCTGGATCACTTCGGCCGGACTCATTCGTGAAACACTATATGTCTGGATACTTATAGCCAGAAACGTTAGAAGTGCCACCAAGCCTCCAGCCAATAAAAATGAGGGCCACTCCTGGAGGATCTGGATTCTGTATGCAAAGCGATTCAACCAATTCCCGGCTACCACATACGCAAGTGGCCAGGCAATCAGATTAGAGAGAATCACCCATTTTATCATCCTGTTGATCAACAGAAAAAATACACTGGCTCCTGAAGCTCCGAAAACTTTCCGGATCCCGATCTCTTTTCTTTGCTTTTTCAAACTCAATACCATCAGGCTTATCAACCCCATGATCGACAGAATGATTCCAACAATAGCCGCGGAAAAAATCAATTGAACCTGGTTTTCCTCGCGCTGGTAAAAACCACGGTACATATCCTCAACAAAGAATGAAACAGGCTGATAACCAGGATCGGTCCCTGTTAGTATCGATTCAATGTTTTTTAAATCCTGCATTCCATATCCCGGCTTTAAACGGATAGAAAGGAAATTAAAACGGTCACTCTGCATAGTGAGAATTTCCTTGTCGAAGTCAGAATAGAGCGGCTTGGTCCTGAAATTGTTAACTACTCCTATCACTTTCCCTTTAACACCCCTCAATACAATTTCTTCACCCACCGGATTTTCTAGTCCGAGCTGCTTAACTGCCTCCTGATTGATCAGGAAGCTTGATGAGTCACGGAGGTGCAATCTCGAAAAATCATCGCCCTGGATAAGCTGAATCCCATACGTTTTAAGGTAATCATGCTGAACACGATTAACATTAATAAGTATGCCACTTGCCGCCGAACTTCCATGCTTATAAACCACCGAATTAGCAATCCTGTATTTCCCCGGAATAGAAAAGGAAGCAGTCACACTGGCTACTGATGGATATTGCAATATCCTGCTTTTTAAGAAAGCATAGCTGGCAATAACCTGATCGGTAAGATTCTCATAAACAATAACCTGTTTCAGATCAAATCCAAGATCGGCTTTTGAAACATATTTCAATTGGGCGGAGAACAAGAGCATCAGGCAGATAATAAAAACAGAGAGACCATATTGGATTAAAACAAGCATTTTTGCCAGACCAAATTTCCGGGAACGGTTGATGGATTCTTCTTTCAGTATAGTGCCCGGATTCATCCTGGAGAGGTACCAATTTGGATAAGCACTTGACAAAATGATAATTACGACGGTCCCAACAACCAGCCATCCTGTCCAAATCACATCCGTTTTATAAAACAATGGGAGATTGAGAGCCCACCTACTTTCCACCAATCCATCAAGTAATTCACACATTAACAAGGCGATAAGAAGAGCAGCTACTACCAAAACAGAGGTCTCCTGCATAGTCTGCCAAAACAATTGTGAACGGGTGGCACCTAAGACTTTCTTAATTCCGATTTCCTTCGATCTTTGTTCGTATAATGCCGTAGTCAGGTTAATGAAGTTGATAACCCCAACCAATAGAATGAAAATCGCCATTGCCGTAAAGAGGATCAAAGTACTTTTCGGGGTGGTTTTTGCATAATCTGTTGCCTGAAGTTGAGTTGTATGAATGGTTGACAGTGGCTGAAGGAATAAATCACCGGTAATACCGGCTTTCCCGTATCTCTGTTGAACTATACGGTCAAACACCTGATTCAGCTGGGGTAGAACTGTTTGGGGATTAATACCCTCCTTGAGTAGAAAATAGGTAGGAAAAGTGAAGCCCTCTCTCTCGACAATATTGTCATCACTATGGGTAAGGGATGATAATGAGGCGAGCAGATCAAAGGCTATATGAGAATTGTCGGGCAGATCATCTAATATGCCGGTTACTCTGTATGGCGAATCATTGATTAGCAATGTCTGGCCAACCGGATCTGAATCTCCGAAAAACTTCCTGGCGGTATGTTTGGTTAGTGCTACCGAGAAGGGTGCTTTCAGTGCCTCCTTTGGATTTCCGCTGGCTAATTTGAAAGAGAAGACATCAAAAAAAGTTGAATCAGCATAATAGAGTTTCTGGTCAGTGTATTTCTTATCGCCACAGAGAATCTCGTATCGCAAATTTGAATTAAGCCTCACAGAAGATTCAATACCCGGGACTTCAAGCTTAGCTGCTTCACCCAATAAACCAGGCATATGAATTGTCGTGTTTTCTTTTCCGGCCAGTTGAATAACAGCCCGGCCCCTGTATATCCGATCCTTCTTTACGTGAAAAGAATCAAATTCGGTCTGATACTTCAGATAGGAAATCATCATCAGACAAGCAGCCAATCCTGTAGCAAAGCCGATCAGGTTTATTATTACATATCCCTTATGTCTTTTAAGGAAACGAAAGCTATGCATTGCCTAGCGCCTCCGCCACCACATAAGTGCTGCCGGTAACCAATACAAGATCGCCTGTTACTGCCGATTTTCTTGCAGCGGCAAGCGCTTCTGGCACCGTTTGATGAATGGATCCCTGAAGTCCGTAAAATGCAGCCTTGGCTGCCAGTACCTGCACATCCAGCGCCCGTGGAATAGAAGCCATGGTGAAGTAATACCTGGCAGATGTCGGCAAAACCTGAAGTATTTTATCGATCTCCTTATCGTTTACAGCACCGTAAACGATATGCAGGTTTTTGAACCGGGTATTTTCTATCTGGTAAACAACCTGTTTGATTCCATCAATGTTATGACCGGTATCAACAACGGCTTTCGGATTATGGCCTATGATTTCCCATCGGCCGCTGAATCCGGTTAATGCCTTAACTTTTGATAATCCCTCATAGATGTTTTCATCAATAATATTCCAGTCCCTGAGTTTTAACAACTCCAGAACCTCAAGAACCACCGGAAGGTTCTTGCGCTGAACAAATCCAAGAAGATCGCTGTAAAGTTCAGGATAGACACTTTTCCGGCCCTTCATCACCTGAAAATATTGCCTGTTCTCATTCGAAAGAATTGAATAAGGTACCTGGAAAAAATCATTCGCGAAGAAAACCGGCGATCCAAGTTCTGCGGCCTTATCTTCAAAGACCTTCCGGGTTTCCCTATCCTTTTCACCAACCACTACCGGGATTCCCGGCTTGATAATCCCGGCTTTTTCCAAAGCGATCTTTTCAAGAGTATCTCCCAGAAGATCCATGTGATCAAAGCTGATGTTGGTTATGACAGATAAAACCGGATCAATAATATTGGTCGAATCGAGCCGTCCCCCGAGCCCGGCCTCGATAATCGCCACCTGGATATCCTGTTTTGAGAAATAGTCAAATGCCAGGGCAACTGTCATTTCAAAAAACGAGGGCTTTAACTCCTCAAGAAGTGGTTTATTTTTTTCGATGAAAGCAATAACCTCCTTTTTAGGGATCATCTCCCCATTAATCCGGATTCTTTCCCGAAAGTCGATCAGGTGCGGTGAGGTATATAAACCGACCCGGTAACCCGATTGTTGCAAAACTGCCGCCAGCATATTGGAAACCGAACCTTTCCCATTGGTTCCCGCAATATGGATACTATGAAAGTTCCTGTGGGGAAAACCAAAGTGTTTATCAAGCACTTGAGAGTTCTTGAGATCAGCTTTGTAAGCCGACTTGCCGACGCGGTGATACATCGGAAGTTGGGAAAAAAGCCAATCTGTTGTTTCTTTATACTTCATCGAATGCAATTTTACTATATTTAACAAGAAAGAAGTACAAAATCATGATGAATCAGAAGAAAATCTTTGTGCTGGATACTAATGTGTTGCTGCACGATTACAAGTGTATTTATCAGTTTGAGGAACATGATATTATTCTGCCGATCACGGTTCTGGAAGAACTCGACAAATTTAAGAAGGGGAATGACCAGATCAATTTTCAGGCAAGGGAATTTGTTCGTGAACTCGATCAGCTGTCTGGTGAGATGCTGTTTACTGAGGGGATCAGTCTTGGCAGGGGTTTAGGCAGGCTGTTTATAGAAACGGGCAAGCCATTTTCGAGGGAGATGGAGGAATCCTTTGAGGAAAAAATTGCAGATCATAGGATTCTCGCCATTGCAGATTATACCAGAAATAAAAATCCGGACAAACAAGTCATTCTTGTTACCAAGGACATCAATCTCAGAATCAAGGCAAAAGCTCTCGGTTTAACTGCCCAGGATTATAAGGCTGGTCAGGTAACCAATATTGAATACCTGCATGAAGGGATACCAACCATCGAAAATCAGGACGACGATGTGATTGCTAAATTGTACAATTCCCCGGAAGGAGTGTCAGTTGAAGAGTTTAACCTGGGAATGGATCCTATGTCAAACCAGTATATGGTATTGAAAGGTAATCAATCAACAGCACTGGCCATTTTTGATATCCGGACGAGTGCACTTCATGTGGTTCAAAAACAAAAATGCTATGGAATCGAACCCAGAAACGCCGAGCAGACTATAACTCTTGATGCATTGTTAAGGCCTGATATTAATTTAGTCAGTCTCACAGGGAAAGCCGGTACCGGGAAAACCCTTCTTGCCCTGGCTGCGGCATTGCAGCAACGCCGTGATTACCTTCAGATCTATCTGGCCCGCCCGATTATCCCGCTGGGAAACCGTGACATCGGATATTTGCCCGGCGATGCCCAGGAAAAAATTGAACCTTATATGCTGCCACTGTTTGATAATCTTTCTGTCATACGTCATCAGTTTGATGCCCGGAGCAAGGAATTCCTGAAAATAGATCAATTATTGCAGGAAGAAAAACTGATAATCACGCCTTTAGCTTATATCCGCGGACGAAGCCTCAGTAAAGTTTTCTTTATTGTTGACGAAGCACAGAACCTGACCCCGCACGAAGTTAAAACCATTATTACCAGAGCCGGCGAAGGAACAAAAATAGTTTTCACGGGTGATATTCACCAGATCGACTCTCCATATCTTGACCTGAAATCCAACGGACTATCGTATCTGACTGACAAACTAAAAGGTCAGGATGTCTTTGCTCATGTTAATTTGGTTCATGGCGAAAGGAGCCACCTGGCAGAACTGGCCAGCAACCTGCTTTAACATTTACAATTGATGATTTGAAAAAGGTAGCTTTTCATACACTGGGGTGTAAACTGAATTTCTCCGAAACCAGTGAAATCGGCCGTCAGCTGGAGGAATCCGGATTTGAAAGAGTTCCTTTCGGCAGCCATGCTGATATTACTGTCATACACACCTGCAGTGTAACCGGTTCGGCCGACCGGAAAACCAAACAGGCTATCCATAAGGCGATGCAAGTTTCTCCGGAAAGTTATATAGTAGCGATGGGTTGTTATGCTCAATTAAATCCCGATGAGATTGCATCCTGGAAGGGCGTGGACCTGGTTCTTGGGACCAACGACAAGTTTGACTTGATCAAATATCTCACCGATACCCGGAAGAAGGGTCATGCAGAGGTGCACAGCTGTGAAATCATCGAAGATCAGAAATTCTTTCCGGCACATTCCACCACTGAGCGAACCCGTGCATTTCTTAAGGTACAGGATGGGTGTGATTACCCTTGCACTTATTGCACCATCCCAAAGGCCCGGGGGAAAAGCCGGAATCCCGAAATCAGCAGTATCGTTGAGCAGGCCAAAGAATTAGCTGACAAGGGATTGAGGGAAATTGTACTTACGGGTGTTAATATCGGAGACTTTGGGAAAACTACCGGAGAAACCTTTACCGAATTAGCCAAAGAACTTGATGAAGTAAATGGCATACTCAGGTTCCGGATCTCTTCGATTGAGCCTAATCTGATTACAGATGAACTCATCCAATTTGTTGCCGGATCAAAACGGTTTGCGCCTCACTTTCATATCCCGCTGCAATCAGGATCGGATAAAATTCTGAAACTGATGAAAAGGCGCTACCTCACTGCCTTTTTCGCCGACCGTGTATTAAAAATCAAGACAAAGATGCCCGACGCCTGCATCGGTGCGGATGTTATCGTGGGATTCCCTGGTGAAACTGATGAGGATTTCAATGAAGCTTGCCGGTTTATAAATAGCCTTCCCCTCTCCTATCTGCATGTTTTCACCTATTCTGAGCGTCCAGGAACTCCCGCAGCCAGCATGGCCGGAAAAATCCCGAACCGGATCCGGGACGAAAGAAGTCATGCCCTGCATATAATTGGGAACAAGCTTAAACAGGAATTCTGCATAAGCCAGATCGGACAGAATAGAACAGTCATCTTTGAACGGCAAAAGTCTGATGGGACAATGACCGGATTCACAGATAATTATGTCGAAATCCTAACGGAAACTCAACCTGAATTCCTCCACCATCCCGGTCTTGTTTTCCTTTGCGGTCCTGAAAATAATGGTATGATTACAGCTAAAATGATCAGCACTAATCCGCTACCTTAGCATTCTAAAATCTGCAATCAGCATATCAACCTAATTATATGAATTATTCCGACCTCACCGACTCCGTTATTGTATTGACAAAAAAGACAGGTCTCTTTCTGAAGAGCATGACCGGCAAGCTTAATGAGGGCATGATCGAGACTAAAGGGCAGATGGATTTTGTTACTGATGTTGACAAGCAATCAGAAAAACAATTACTGGATGGATTGGCAATGATCCTTCCCGAGGCTGGTTTTATTGCCGAAGAAGGCACTTATACCCATCGCGGGGCTGTTTATAACTGGATTGTAGATCCTTTAGATGGAACGACCAATTTTATCCACGGAGTAATACCCTTTTCCATCAGCATTGCTCTGATGGAAAATGAGGAATTGGTTATCGGGGTTATTTATGACCCGATACAGGATGAATGTTTTTCAGCCTGGAAGAACGGGCCGGCGCAATTAAACGGAAAAACCATCCGCACAAGCTCCCGAAGCAGTTTGAGCCAGGCACTTGTTGCGACCGGTTTTCCCTATACCGATTTTTCCTTAGTCGATGCCTACATGGGATCTCTCAGGGAATTAATGGAATGCACTCACGGAATCAGGCGGCTGGGATCTGCAGCAATGGATTTGGCCTATATTGCGTGCGGGCGGTATGATGCTTTTTGGGAATATCACCTCAAGCCGTGGGATGTTGCGGCGGGGACATTAATTATCCAACAGGCCGGCGGACAGGTCAGCGATTTTTACGGAGGGCAGAATTACCTTTTCGAAAAAACCTTTGCTGCCACTAATGGCTTGATACAGATTGAATTTCTGAGTGTATTAAAGAAGTATTTCTGATTGCTGTTGAACCCGGATGATTCAAACCTGAAGAAAGGCCTGCGGAATGGCGACAAGGAGGTGTTTAAACACCTCTTCATGCTGTATTCGAAGGGGTTGATCCGCTACGGATCCTCACTTACCCGAGATACCGAAACAGCCAGAGAACTCGTTCAGTACCTTTTTCTCGAACTCTGGGAAAAGAGAGAATCCCTCCATATTCAAGGTTCAATCAAGCCCTATCTCTATTCGTCGATATATCACAAGGGACTGAATTGGCTGAGGGCTCAGAAAATCAGGGAAATCTATGTTAACAACCCGGTAGAAATATGGAATTGGTTTGCCTATCCTTCCAGCCCGGATAGGTTAGACCCGATAATGCTCGAAATAATTGAAAAGCAAATCCGCCTGCTTCCCGACCAGTGCCGTGAGGTGTTTACCAGATCCGCAATTTTAGGTGAAAAACACAGTGAAATCGCCGGATACCTTGGATTGAACATTAAAACGGTAGAGAACCATCTGGCAAGGGCCAGAAAGATTTTAAGGGGAAAATTGAAAAAAGTTCTCTGAACCATTAGGGGGTTTTATGAAGCTCAGGTGTCATAGAAGAAAACACAGAATCTATGATAACGGACGAATTATTATTCCGGTTCTTAAACCAGGAAACCAGTAACAAGGAAAACCGTATAATCAAAGATTGGTTATCCGGCAATCCGGATCAGGCGAACCGGTTGAATCACCTCAAAGAGATATTGGAATCAGCAGACCAGATCATTAATCAAGAAGAAATCTCAAGCGATTGGAATACAATCGAGTCTAAATTACAGATAGAACAACCCACGTTGCATATCCAACCTGCCCTGTCGGTCCGGTTGGCACGCATTGCAGCTGTTTTACTGATACTGGTCGGTTCCGGACTTCTTTGGTTTTACCAGATGAATACGCACATCGTTCGCAATAAGGATCTCTATACCAAATCCGTTTTTCTGCCAGATGGAACACAGGTTGACCTTGGGCCTGGTTCGAAATTGGTATATGGCAGTGAATTTCTTGAAGGTATCCGTGTGATCAGGCTGACTGGTGAAGCCTGTTTTGATGTAACCTCCGACCCGGACCATCCATTCACTGTAATTGCCGGATTGGCTAAGATTAAGGTCACCGGTACCAGGTTTGTTGTCAACGCCTCCCCTCGGAGTAAAGAAGTAGAAGTTTCCGTTAAGTCAGGAAATGTTCTGTTTTATAACAGTGATACCATGAATAAGAATTCCTTCCGGATGGGCCTCGTGGCAGGAGAAAAAGGCATTTTTTACCCTGCACTGAACCGGATGGATAAAACCAGAGACCCCTATTTCCACAGCACACCATAACGTTTTAACGCATCAAACTCACAGACCATGAAAAAAGCAGTATTCCTTTGGGCTTGTCTCACATTCCTGATGATAACCCAGGTAAACGCAAAAGAGCTGCAGGCATTATTCTACCATGCAAGCTTTTTTAGTCCGGTAGAAGGACCATACGTCGAGACCTATCTTAAAGTTTTCGGGCCGTCGGCTGAATATGTAAAAACCACCCGTGGCACCTACCAGGCCTCATTGAAAGTTACAATCCTGTTTAAAAAGGATGATAAGATAATTGATTTCAGAAAGTACAATCTGCTCAGCGCAGAGCTGGAAGATACAGCGAAAGGGCAACCGCACTTTATCGATCAGCAAAGGATTCCTCTTCCTTTTGGAGTCTATCAGCTTGATCTGATTTTAAAAGATAACCATTCAAAAGAAACTCCTATAGAGAATGCCTATGTTTTGGCAATGGAATTCAATAAAACCGACCTTAAATATAGTGATTTTCAATTCATTGAATCTTTTCAAGCCACAAAGAAAGACAATATATTATCGAAAAGCGGCTTTGATCTGGTTCCTTACGTAGGAGATTTTTTCCCGTCCTCCGTAAAGACCCTGACTTTCTATACCGAATTATACAATCTGGATAAGAAGATCGGTGCCAATCAGGATTTTATATACAAGTATTATTTAGAATCCTTTGAAACCAATTTCTCTTTGGGAGATTTTTCGAAGTATCAACGGCAGAAAGCCTCGACGGTCAACCCTATCATGGCAACTTTGCAAATAAGCGACCTTCCAAGCGGGAACTATAACCTGGTGGTAGAAGCCCGGGATCGTAATAATGAACTTATCTCCATGAATAAGATCTTCTTTCAGCGCAGTAACCCCGGAATGCAAATTAATCTGACTGATATTCAGGGCGTTGATATCACTTCAACATTTGCTGAAAAGATAACATCATTAGATTCACTGAAATTTTACCTCCAGAGTCTTACTCCGGTATCCACCATGATGGAAATTCAGTATGCGAAAAACATTGGGCAAACAACTGAAATCAACCAGATGCAGAAATTTCTTTATAATTTCTGGAAGACCCGGAATGATAAAAGTCCCGAGGCAGAATGGACCAGGTATAAAGAACAGGTGCTCATGATCGAAGACGCCTATAAAACAAAGATCAAGCACGGGTTTGAAACCGACATGGGACGCACCTGGCTGAAATACGGAGCTCCTGATCAGGTTGAGGAGAACAAGCACGAGCCGAATGCCTATCCTTACATAATCTGGCAATTCTATCATCTGGGGGATCAGAACAATAAGCGGTTTATATTCTATAATCCTCATCTTGCCGGTATTGAATATATCCTCCTGCACTCGGATGCCAGAGGCGAAATTTACAATCCATACTGGCAGTATGACCTTTACGGACGAACCACCAATCTCAGGAATTACGATAATTTCAGTTTTGATGGCGGATATGGCGCAAGAGCTTTGGAAAACTTCAAAAAATAGTAGAATCCAATAAGATGAATCGAATTATACCCGGGCTAATCTGGCTAATTCTATGGATATTATCCTGGTTACCCGGGTTTATTCTGCGATTCCTGTCCTATCTGATTAATGCAGTTGTTTTTGCATTTTTCCGATACCGGTCAGAAGTAGTTAAAACCAATCTCAGCCGTTCATTACCGGAACTTCCCCTTTTGGAACAACATAAAATAGAGCACAGCTTTTACCAGCATTTCTCCGAACTCTTCCTGGAAACAGTCATGATGATCCGTCTAAAACCGGATAAGCAATCCCGCCGGATCCGGTTTTCAAACCCGGAAATTATCTCACAGGCTTATGAGCATAAGCAAAATATCATCATTATTGCCGGCCATTACGGTAATTGGGAATGGAACGTGCTGCCTATTCTGGCATCGGGTTACCGGATACTGGGTGTGTATAAACCACAGTCAAGCAAGTTAGCCGACCAACTCATGAAGAATATCAGGCAAAAACCCGGAATTATTTTAGTGCCGATGAAGGATATACTCCGGGTTATTTCCCGGGAATTAAAGGAGAACAATTCCCCGTTTGTCTTGCTTTTAGTTGCCGATCAGATTCCGGCACGTGGCGATATTCGGTTCTATACCATGTTTCTAAATCAGGAGACTGCCTTTTTTACCGGAGGTGAAAAGCTTGCAAAACGTTTCAGTTTGCCTGTCTACTATGTCGATCAGGTAAAGCGAAGATTTGCGGGCTATGAGGCAAGAATAACACCTGTTTATGATGGAGTGAGCGTTACGGAGGAAGGGGCTATAACCACAGCCTTCGCACAATTGCTGGAAACTTCTATCCGTCAAAAACCCTACTTATGGCTATGGTCGCACCGGCGATGGAAATATCGTAGGGAGGAATTACCTTTGCGGGTATGAATCAGGTTTCCGTAATCATTCTTTGCTGGAATAGTCTATCCTATCTCCAAAAGTTTTTGCCTTCGCTGAAAGCCCATACCCCAGCTGAAATTGCGGATATTGTGGTGGTCGATAACGGCAGTTCTGATGGAACCAGTGAATGGCTTTCGGTTGAACATCCGGAAATTATTTTAAAAATTCTGGACCGGAATTACGGATATGCAGGAGGGTATAAATTAGCAATTGATGGAATCAAATCCCAATATGTTGTTTTATTGAATTCGGATGTGGAAGTCACCCCGGGTTGGATCGGGCAATTGGTTTCTTTTATGGATCAGCATCCGCTGGCAGGGGCAGTGGCACCAAAAATCAGGAGTTTTTCTGACCGCAGTTTTTTCGAGTATGCCGGTGCGGCCGGTGGATGGATTGACCGGTATGGTTACCCGTTCTGCCGTGGGAGGATATTTAATTCAATGGAACAAGACAAGGGACAATTTGAGCAGCCAACCAGAGTATTTTGGGCGTCAGGCGCCTGTATGATGGTCCGGACCGATGCCTACCGGATTTCCGGAGAACTTGATCCGTTGTTTTTTGCGCATATGGAGGAGATCGACCTGTGCTGGAGATTGCATTCTAATGGGTACGAAGTTTGGTACACTCCGGATTCGTTGATCTTTCATGTGGGAGGTGGGACTTTGCCCAATGAGAGTCCTAAAAAGCTTTATCTGAATTTCAGAAACAACCTTCTTCTGCTTCGAAAAAACCTTCCCTCAGATATGCGAGCCAGAATACTCCTGGTTCGAAAAATTCTGGATGAAATCGCAGCCATACAATATTTACTAAAAGGCAAACCGGCACTTTTCATGGCTGTATTAAAAGCCCATCGGGATTTTAACCGGTTATGGAAAAAGGAATACAGCAATTATTCCGGTCCGGTCCACCCTGCTCCGTTTCAATTGGACGGATGGTATAACCGCAGTATTGTTGCCGCATTTTTTATTGCCCACACAAAAAGATTCAATGAATTATCGCATCACAGGTAACCAACCAGTTGCTCGAGCTGCATGCCGCGTGATCCTTTAATCAAAACATTGCTTCCCTTGAGCTGGTTCTGAACCAGATAATCCTTCAGATTGTTCAGATTTTCAAAAAAGAGGTGCTGAAAATCGGGAGCAAACTGGTAAAACTGTTGGCCGGCAAACAATACTTTTTCAAAACCAGACTGATCCGTTCGTTGGATTATTTTGAGATGCTCATCGGCAGAATGTGAACCCAATTCGAACATATCACCAAGAATAGCTACCGAATGAGGCAGACTGAGTGATGCAAAATGGTCAATAGCTAACGCCATGCTTGACGGATTGGCATTATAGGCATCAAAAAAGAGAACATTGTCTCTTGTCTGGATCCATTGAGACCGCATGTTATCGGGGACATAGGATTCAATTCCGGACCTGATCTGGTCTTTACTCAACCCGAAATGGGTACCGATTGAGATGGCAGCCAGTATGTTATAGAGATTATAACCTCCTGTCAGATGGCTGTGGATATTGTTAAAATCATCGGGCTCACGGGTCTTCCATCTTATCGACAGGTATCGTTCCTGGTTTGCAGCCAATCCGCAAATATCTGCAAGCTTGCTTGTTCCATAGGTAAAACAGGGATAATCTTCAACCAGTTTTTTTAGCAGTTGATCATCCTCATTGACAAACAGTTTACCCTCGTTGTGTTTAATCCAGGTATATAATTCATTCTTTGTTTGGATAACTCCCTCAAAAGAACCGAACCCTTCGAGATGCGCTTTTCCGATATTGGTAATCAACCCAATAGTTGGTTTGGCAATGTTGCACAGGAAAGCAATTTCACCCGGGTGGTTGGCGCCCATTTCCACAATGAGAATTTCCGTTGTCGGATCAGTTGAAAGCAGAGTGATCGGTACACCGATATGATTATTTAGATTCCCTGAGGTAGCAACCGCTTTATATTTCTGCTTCAGAACAGAATGGATAAGCTCTTTGGTGGTGGTTTTTCCGTTTGTCCCTGTGAGACCGATCACCGGTATCGAAAGTTTACTCCGGTGGAAAGAGGCAATATCCTGCAGAAATCCGAGTACATCCGGAACCAGGATATATCGATGGTCAGCTACAACTGATAGATCATCTACAATTGCATAGGCGCTGCCTTTTGCAAGAGCATCAGCTGCAAAAAAGTTGCCATCAAAATGATCGCCTTTCAGGGAAAAATACAGACAGCCGGGTTGTACCTTCCGGCTGTCTGTACAGATCTGCGGATATTGCAGATAAATTTTATAAAAATCTTCGGATTTCACATCCTATTTGCCATCGGCTTTACCGAGGCGCGACATAGCACAGCGGAAGCCAATATCATCGGTGGCCTTATCTTCATCCATATAGCGGCGGGTACCCGGAACCATCCAATAGGCTCTGTCGCGCCAGGAACCACCTTTATAAACACGCGCCCGGTCAGAGATGCTGCTGGTAATCCCCAGTTTGTTTTCGCCGGTTCCCTGGAAATACATCTGGTTAGTACTTTTAGTATTATCTTCCTCACCATAGGAAAATCCGATACTGGATTGTGCATCCCCATCGCGAAAATTCCGGTTGTCCGACCGTTTGTAGTTCATTCGTTTCTTATTTTCCTCAGCGGTCATTGTCCTTCTGGGGATCCTTCCGAGCGAATCTTTTTCTGCGATATTACCTTCGGCATCCCGTTGCTGAACGGTAAACACGTTACCGCGGTAAGGGCTGAGTTCGTCCACCTCCACCGAAGATAAAGGACGGTAAACATCCAAAACCCATTCACTCACATTACCAGCCATGTCATATAGGCCGTAATCATTAGGCAAATAGGTTTTAACCGGTGAAGAAAAAGGATATCCATCATTCAGGGAACCAGAAACTCCCATATAATCACCTCTGCCACGAACGAAGTTAGCCATGAGATCACCTCTTTTGGATTTTTCTTCATTTCTGGCATAATTACCGCGCCATGGATACATACGTTTATTTTCGATCAGTTCATCCTTTGCAACCAGGCCCATAGCTGCAAATTCCCATTCAGCTTCGGTTGGGAGGCGGTACTTTGGATAGAAGAAACCGTCTTCCATTCGTGCTTTGCGAACCGTTTTGTTAGGATCCAGATTAGGCAGATCCTGGCGAACCACACCTTCGTATTGTCCTGCGAGATAAGCATCGGTATTAAAGTTTTTAGCGCTGGTCTGATTAGGATCTTGCATGAGGATACCCTCCTTGATCAACATACTTTCATTCACACGATCAGTTCTCCAGTCGCAGTATTGAGTTGCCTGTATCCAGGTCACTCCGACAACAGGGTAATCATTATAGGAAGGATGGCGCAGATAATACTCGGTCATTGGCTCATTGAAGGCCAGTGCGCCCCTCCAAACCAGTGTATCCGGCAAGGCCTGCTGATAGACCAGGGGATAGTCGGTATAAACACGCTTTAACCAATAAAGGTATTCGCGATAGTCTGCATTCGTAACTTCCGTTTCATCCATATAAAATGAAGACACGGTTACCCGACGCGGAATATTATTCCAGTCGTACCTGACATCATCGGCCACACGGCCCAGGGTAAATGTTCCTCCTTCGACGAAAACCAATCCGGGTCCTGTGGGCTGGTTAAAACCGGATATATAATCATATCCTCCGTTCTTTATGTCATTGTATGCCCAGCCGGTTTTAGAAGATTTCATGCTGCTTTTGCAACCTCCCAAAGACAAGACCAAACCAAAAGTGATCAGAAAAAAACTAAACAATCTGATTTTCATGACGTTCAAAGGGTATTAAATCAATGTACAAAATAACTATTTTTATCACTCACACTGACTTTCAGTATCAAAAGCGGCCGAAATTATGAAAATTTCACCGAAAGTCTGAGTAATAACGCAGTTCGTTTCCGTTTATTTTTCAGATGGTATTGTTAATATTTTTTCTGCTCCTATTTTCTTTGAGTACAATTTCAATATAAAAAAGACGTTTTTCCCGTAATATTACCCCGATATGGTTAGAACAATCTTTGGAAACAGTAAATCTTTAGCCTTACTGGTTATATATACAGGGCTCTCATTTTCAATTAGTTTTGGACAAAATTCCAAGCCAAGACAGATACATTGGCTGTCAACTGTACAGTTTGACAGAGCAATTTATCCCGGCGGATCAGGAAGCCTTCCTTATTATTCCGAGCGTTTACCCTGGAGCGAAAGTCAAAATAGTAAACCAGAGGTTTTTTTTACCAACGTTCAATTTGAACCGGTAAACACCTCAGATCCGGAATGGAAGAATATCAGGGAAAACAACCTCCCGGATGTAATTGAAATCAGAACTACTGTACAAATCGAACGTAAGAAGCCGTTTGCCGTTTTTAGTTTTATCCCGTTCAGGAAAAATCCAACCACCGGACAGATTGAACGATTGGTTAGCTTTATTCCTGAATTAAAACGTATCGACCGTCCGGTCTCCGACCTTAAAACCAAAGGCAATACGCATCAGTATGTTTCACAGTCAGTATTGGCCAATGGCAAGTGGTATAAAATTCAGGTGAACGCCGGGGGTATTCAGAAACTAACCTATGCAGACCTGAAGAAAATGGGAATACAGAATCCCGATAATGTTCGGATCTATGGTAACGGAGGATTGCAACTGCCTTACGATTCCAGCATTTACCGACCCGATGATCTGCTCGAGAACCCGGTTTATTTCGATAAGGGAGCCGATGGCCTATTCGGTGATGGTGATTATATTGTTTTTTATGCTTCAGGAACAACGACCTGGAAATATGATGCCAGCAAAAAGATATTCAACCACAGACTCCATCTTTATTCTGATTATACGTATTACTTCATTACTGAAGACCTTGGTCCGGGGAAAAGAGTCATCGGACTGGGCGCCACTACACTAGTACCTCAAACGACAGTAACAACTTACAATGCGATTGATTATCGTGAAAAGGATTCACTAAACCTGATCAAATCCGGCCGTCAATGGTGCTGGAAACAATTTTCAATTCAACTCCGATGGGGCTTCAACTTCAATTTTCCTCACCGTATAATCGATGAACCCGTAAAGGTAACAACCTCATTATGGGCACGGTCTCCCAAAACAAGCTCAAATTCGAGGTTTTACCTGCTGAATGATGAAACGCTCTTTGAAACGGTGGAACTGGCAGGAGTTCATACTGATGACTACCAGGCACTCTATGCCTCTACAGCGATGTCTTACAGCTCTTTTACCCCTGCCGCAGAATCCTTTCGGATAAATTTCCAGTTCGTTCCAAGCAATCCGGCTGCAGAAGGCTGGCTCGATTACTTAACTCTAAACACACGATGCAATCTGATCTTCGATGGCGGACAATTATCCTTCCGCGATGCCAAAGATACCGGAAACGGTAAAGTGGTCAGATTTCAAATCGGTCAGGCATCGGCTAATGACCTGGTATGGGATGTAACCGATGGCAATGAGATCCGGCAACAAGCCATCCAGGCTTATACCGGTGGCATTGAATTCGTTGCAGCTACCGATGAGATCAAGGAATATATTGTTTTCGATCCCCGATCAACTGTTCTTCCGGTTCCCACCTACTCTGGTGACGGGCTCGGACTGATTCCGGATCAGAATCTGCATGGACTGGATTGCCCGGATATGATTATCCTGGTTCATGATGACCTGAAAACCTATGCACAGCAACTGGCCGATTTTCACAAAAACCATGATGGATTGACAACCCTATTGGTGTCACCCGGCCAGATCTATAATGAGTTTTCATCCGGAATGCCCGATGTTACAGCTATCAGGGACTTTCTGAAGATGTTTTATGATCGGTCCTCTGCAGGATCCTTCCGTCTCAGGTACTTTTTATTTTTCGGGGATGGTTCCTATGACAACAAGAATACAATCAAGGATTTCCGCACTTACCTTCCAACCTATCAGTCACTTGAATCTTTGTATCCCACCAGCTCCTATCTTACTGATGATTTCTTCGGACTGCTCGACACCGGTGAAGATATTGAAGCGGGCTTGCTTGAGCTTGGTATCGGACGGTTCCCCGTGATCAATGAATTTGAGGCATCGGTGATGATTGAAAAAATCAACCAGTACAATTCTTCGGTAGCAATGGGTGACTGGCGAAATCTCGTTTGTTTTATCGGCGATGATGAGGATGGGAATACTCACATGCGCGACGCCAATACGTTAGCTGATCTCCTGAAAGTTGAACATCCGGAATGCAATATTGATAAAATTTTCCTGGATGCCTACCAGCAGGTTACTTTACCTACCGGTGACCGCTATCCTGAAGTGAACCGGGCTATTGGCGATCGCATAAAAAAAGGTGCACTGATCATGAACTATCTGGGCCACGGTAGTGCAAGGGGATTAGCCCATGAAGAAATTCTTACCATATCAGATATCAAGAATTGGGAAAACCTGGAAAAACTTACCCTAATCATAACTGCAACCTGCGAATTCAGCCGTTTCGACAATCCGGCACTGGTATCAGCCGGGGAATGGGTACTCCTTAACCCAAACGGTGGTGGTATCGCGCTGTTTTCAACCACCCGATTGGTCTATTCGTCTCCAAATTTCATTCTGAACAGGGAATTCTATAATTACGCATTCAAACGGGATGACCAGGGAAAACGACTGACCCTGGGTGATTTAATGAGACTCACAAAAAATGCTGTCGGGGATGAGCAGAACAAACTAAATTTCACCCTGTTGGGAGATCCGGCATTGACTCTGAGCTACCCTGATTATGGAATTACGATGACGCAGATCAATGGAAAACCTGTTGGTGAATTCCGCGATACATTGAAAGCCCTGACCGCAGCCAGCATCAACGGTTTTGTTAATGATTTGAATGGTAATAAGTTAACCGACTTTTCCGGAGTGGTTCTCCCGACCGTTTATGACAAGGAAATTACCCTGACCAACCTAGCTAATGATGGCGGTCCGATCATGGAATTTAACGTACGGAACAGTATTCTTTTCAGGGGGAAAGCCAGCGTAAAGAATGGAGATTTCGCCTTTAATTTTATAGTGCCAAAGGATATTTCCTATCAAATTGGAACCGGAAAATTGAGTTTTTATGGCAATAACGACCTGACCGATGCTGCGGGAGTTAACCTTGGAGTATTAATCGGAGGATCATCACAGAGTGGCATAGTGGATAAAGATGGCCCTGAGCTGGGTATTTTTATGAATGACACCACATTCGTGAGCGGAGGCCTGACCAATGAAAATCCTGTCCTCCTGGCCAAAATAAAAGATGCCAGCGGAGTCAATACCACCAGCAATGGCATTGGGCATGATATTACTGCTATACTGGATGGGAACCAGCAGAATCCGTTTTTACTGAATGATTATTATGAAAGCGATCTCGACCAGTATACTTCCGGTAGCCTGAAGTATCCTATGAGCAAACTCGAGCCCGGTGATCACACCATTCGGATCAAAGTTTGGGATATCCTCAATAATTCAAGCGAGACCGAAATTTCATTCACGGTAAGAAGTTCGCAGGATCTGATAATCGACCATTTACTAAATTATCCAAATCCGTTTACCTCTCATACCGATTTTTACTTTGAACATAACCAGGGACAGCAGTCGCTCGATGTCCTTTTGCAGGTTTTTACCGCCAGTGGTAAATTGGTTAAGAGTTTTGAATTCCTTTCAGCCGATCAGACTCAGATAAAGCCCGGATCATTCAGGGTTGGGCCTATTCCATGGGATGGACTGGATGATTTTGGGGACCGGATCGGCAGAGGCACCTACTTTTATCGGGTAAAAGTCAGAACCTCTGATGGCAAGTCAAAAGAGGCCTTTCAAAAACTGGTCATACTCAAATAATAACACTTTCAAATACAATAAATTCTTGAACTCGTTGTTTTTGAATACGGGATATCCGGTTGAAGCCGGATAAATCTATATATTTGCAGCTAAAAATTACAGTACATGAAAGTTGTGCGAAACTTCATTCTGATTATTCTGGGGTTAACAGCCCTGATTAAACCCTCTGTTGGCCAGATTTCGACTGATCAATTGTCGGGAAAAATTAATACAGTCACCACGGCAGTTCCGTTTTTGACCATTGCTCCTGACTCAAGATCAGGAGGCATGGGAGATGTGGGAGTTGCCTTGTCGCCTGATGCAAACTCCATGCATTGGAATCCTGCCAAATATGCTTTTGCCCCAAATGACATGGGACTGTCCATTTCATATACTCCCTGGTTAAGGAAATTAATTCCTGATATCAACCTGGCATACCTTTCAGGCTACAAGCGCATTGACAAGCAACAGGTTATTGGTTTATCCCTGCTGTATTTCTCCCTTGGGAACATAACCTTCACCGATGTCGTTGGAAATACAACTAATACCTTTAATCCTAACGAATTTGCCGTTGATGCTGCTTATGCTCGTTCGTTTTCCGACAAATTCTCGGGCAGTCTCGCGTTCCGCTTTATCTATTCCAACCTTACAGGAGGTTATTATGTAGGTGGAATCGAATCGCATCCCGGAATGGCCTTTTCATCGGATGTTTCTGTTTACTACAGAAATAATGAATTGAGACTACGCGATTATGATGCTACTTTTGCTTTTGGAGCCAATATTTCCAATATCGGATCAAAAATCTCCTATACATCGAGTTCCGACAAAGATTTTATTCCCATCAATCTCCGGTTGGGAACAGCATTTACAGTTGATTTTGATGACTATAACAGTCTGACCGCAGCATTTGACGTAAATAAGCTTCTGGTTCCTACCCCACCATTGTATTATAGAGATTCAGTGGATATTAACAATAATCCTGTTATACAGGCTGGTTATGATCCGAACGTTTCCGTTGCGGTTGGAATGTTCCACTCCTTTTATGATGCCCCGGATGGTTTTTCAGAGGAACTCCGTGAAATTACCTACTCTGTTGGAATGGAATACTGGTACGCTAAACAATTTGCCATCAGGGGCGGGTTCTTCTACGAGGATGGTACAAAGGGCAACCGTAAATTCTTTACTGTAGGTATTGGATTACGCCTGAACGTTTTCGGTTTGGATTTCGCTTACCTGGTTCCTGTCAACAACCAGAACAGCCCTTTGGCTAATACGCTCAGGTTTAGCTTACTGTTTGATTTTGCGGGGTTAAATAGTAAAAAATAATGCTCAGGATCGGCTTCGGTTATGATGTCCATAAACTGGTTGAAAACCGGAAGCTCATTTTAGGCGGCATTGAAATTCCCTTTTCCAAAGGCACTCTTGGCCATTCTGATGGTGATGCGTTGATCCATGCCATTTGCGATGCTTTACTTGGTGCATTATCTTTACGTGACATAGGATTTCATTTCCCTGATTCATCTAAAGAGTTTAAGGACATTGACAGTAAAATCCTTCTGCGGAAAACCATAGAAATGATTAGGGCTAAAGGTTGGGAAATCGGAAATATCGATACAACCATCTGCCTTGAAAAGCCTAAACTGAAAGATCACATTTCCCTGATGCAGAGCACTCTGGCAAACGTTATGGGTATCAGTCCGGACCAGATTTCGGTTAAAGCAACAACCACCGAAACCATGGGTTTCGTGGGAACCGGCGAAGGCGTCGCAGTTTATGCCATTGTACTTCTGCAAAGATCTCTGTAGAGACGCATAATTGCGTCTCCAATAGATTACAAGTTGTTAATTATATTATCATCGACAAGATTTGGCATAGTGACAACAAGCGATGGATTTGTTTTTACAGCACGATTTATGGCCGACATGGCAGCAGGGTTTCTGGCCCAGCTCCGGCGCGCAATTCCATTATTGACATCCCAGTGGAGCATCAGTTTCAGACGCCGGTCGGAATCCTCACTGCCATCCAAAACCATTCCGAACCCGCCATTAATCACTTCACCCCAGCCAACGCCACCTCCATTATGCAGGGATATCCATGTAGCGCCCCGGAAACTATCACCGATGGCATTTTGAACGGCCATATCGGCTGTAAATGCGGATCCGTCGTAAATATTTGATGTTTCACGGAAAGGGGAATCGGTTCCGGATACATCATGATGATCGCGTCCGAGTACAATCGGAGCGCTGATGACTCCGGCTGCGATTGCTTTGTTAAATGCCTCAGCAATCCTAATGCGGCCTGTAGCATCTGCATAAAGAATTCTTGCCTGCGATCCTACCACCATTTTGTTGGCTCCGGCTCGCCGGATCCAATGAAGGTTATCGGCCATTTGGGGGCGAATCTCTTCAGGAGACTCTTTCATCAGTTCTTCCAGAATGTCAGCAGCAATCCGGTCTGTTTGAGACAGATCTTCCGGATCGTTGGAGCAGCACACCCATCTGAAGGGCCCAAAACCAAAATCAAAAAAAAGCGGTCCCATGATATCCTGAACATAAGAAGGATATCGATAAGAACCTTTCCCGGATAAAACATCTGCACCTGCCCTGCCCGATTCCAGTAAAAAGGCATTCCCATAGTCCCAGAAATACATACCACCTGCGGCAAGTGAATTGATCGCTTTCACTTGTCTCCTAAGTGATTCCTGTACCAAAGCTTTAAACCGAACGGGATTATTGGAAATCAGTTCGTTTGATTGATCGAAACTGATTCCTGCCGGATAGTATCCGCCGGCCCAGGGATTGTGCAGTGATGTCTGATCTGAGCCCAGGTCAATGTCAACCTCCCTTTTAGCCAGCTCCTCCCACAGATCAACGATATTTCCCTGATAAGCCAGGGAGACAGCTTCCTTTGACTGTTTGGCCCGGTTCATCCGGACCAGTAACTTGTCTGTATCTGAATAAACTTCATCAACCCAGCCCTGCTGATGGCGTATCCGGGTGGCTTTCGGATTAATTTCAGCTACCAGGCAGATTCCTCCTGCTATCACGGTTGCTTTTGGTTGAGCACCGGACATCCCGCCGAGGCCTGAGGTAACGAAAACCTTGCCCCTCAGGTCCTGTGAAGGAGATTTTGCTTTTATTCTTCCCGCATTCAGAAGAGTAATCGTTGTACCGTGAACAATCCCCTGCGGACCGATATACATAAATGATCCTGCAGTCATCTGTCCATATTGCGAAACCCCGAGGGCATTCATCCTCTCCCAGTCGTCCGGCGATGAATAGTTGGGAATAACCATACCGTTGGTAACCACTACGCGTGGGGCCTCTTTATGCGACGGGAATAAACCCAGCGGATGACCCGAGTACATGACCAGAGTTTGATCATCCGACATCCCGGCCAAATACTTCATCGTTAACCGATATTGCGCCCAGTTCTGAAAAACAGCCCCATTGCCGCCATACGTGATTAATTCATCCGGGTGCTGAGCTACCCGTGTATCCAGATTGTTACTGATCATCAGCATGATAGCCGCAGCCTGAACAGAACGATGCGGAAATTCGTCCAGATGCCTGGCCCGGATTTCATAATCCGGCCGGAACCGATACATGTAAATTCGGCCGTACGTTAACAATTCATCCAGAAATTCACGGGCCAAAACCGGATGATGCTTAGGATCAAAATATCGTAAGGCATTTCTGACAGCAAGTGTCTTCTCATCAGAATTCAGAATATCCTTACGCTTTGGAGCGTGATTAATATCGGGATTAAAGGGTTTCAGATCAGGCAGCGCCTCAGGGATACCCTCAAGAACGGACCTTTTAAAGTCAGAATCGCTCATGTTTTTTCTTTCAAAATTAAGGTTTCTTTCTGTGATGTAGAGACGCATATTTGCGTCTTCTTTAATTGGGTCCCCACGTGTTTCCTGCTATAGGTTGCTGCCCGCAAAGACGCAAGTATGCGTCTCTACGGTGTCCCTGGCAATTGTCCGGGAAGACGCAAATATGCGTCTCTACGGCCGGTATTTAATCCACCTGGCTACCCGTCTTCCCTGATTGGTTTGAAGCTCGATAAAATAAACTCCTTGGTCTAACTCACTAATATCCAAACTAAATACTTCAGATTCCAGAATCCATTGATTACTCTTCGCTAAAACTTGTCTTCCCTGCAGATCCATAACCCGCACTAAGACCTCCCCGGTGGCCAATCCGGGGGTTTCAATAAACAGCCAATCCGTGGCCGGATTTGGGTAAACAGAAATCCCTGATCCTGCATTCAATGGGTTGCCAGGATCACCAGTACTGCTTATTATGTCGGGCTTAACCAGTTTAACATCCGTATAAAAGCGGTATTCCCCGGGTTGAAAATTAATCCTGCCATTTACATCAGAGATGAGCACAGAATCCCCGGACCAATATTCATACCACCATCCATCATGCTGAAAATGAGGATCCGCCCATGATGGCCTTATTCCAAAATTTCCGAGGATCGTTGCATTCATGGAGGTATAATTCAGATTGATACGCTTAATTGTATCCTGGAGTGAAATCTGGTAATCCGCAGTGGAGAAAAGTTCCTGATTGGTTTTCAGCTTGTTGAGTGCAGCATAAACCTGATTGAGCCTTTTCCTCCTATTATCGCCTGCATAGTCCCAGCGGATAGGTTTACGTCCAACACGGTCATTGTAATTGATTGAGTAATCATAGCCCAACTCCCCGAACATCCAGATCATTTTAGGACCAGGAACCGGGATAAAAAAGTTGGCAGCCAATTCCATCCGTTTCAAAGCCAATGGCAGATCTTTGATAAAATAGGCCGGATTTTGCGTGTTTCCCCAGGTGATACATTCATACATAAGTCGCTCTTCGTCATGACTTTCCATGTATCCGACCAGGTTTGGCTGAGACCAACCGCGTTGCTTATAGGATACACCTGAAAAGTCCCAGCTACCGCCGGAATACCAGCCACTTACCGCCTGCCGGTAGTTATAATTAGAGTTACTCCAAACCAGCATTCCGTAATCCGACAGCTCTTTCTCTTCCGTATAGGCCGAAAAATGTTCCAGAATAACAATAGCTGCGGAATTAGCTACCCGGATCTTATCGGTCATGCGTTTCAATATGGCAATGCGGCTGGCATCATAAGCACCCCCATCGCCTGGTGTGTTGGTAAAACCTTTGGTGAAATCAAAACGAAATCCATCAACATGATATTCCTTTAGCCAATAAGTATTTACGCTGTCGACAAATCGTTGTGTGGCAATACTCTCATGGTTGAAATCATAGCCCCATGAATAGACAGGGTTGGGTGATTGCTGGTTATACCATGGATTATTGGCGGCAGGACGGTTATTTTGTGCATCCCAGTAAAGCCTGACCAGGGGCGACTGGCCATACGAATGGTTGAGAACCATGTCCATGATCACGGAGATTCCTTTTTGGTGTGCGGAATCGACGAAGGATTTAAATGTACCCTTTGGCCCGTAATATTTGTCCACCGCCAAGTAGAACGACGGGTTATAGCCCCAGCTGTCGTTCCCCTCGAATTCTGAAACTGGCATCAGTTCTATCGCATTGATTCCAAGGCTTTTAATATAATTTAAAGTATCGATAAGAACTTTAAAACTATGTGCTTCGAGAAAATCCCGCAGCAGCAGCTCATAAATGACCAGCTTTTGTTTCTGAGGGGCAACAAAACCGGTCGACTTCCAAATATACTGTTGCTGGGCGGTTTGCAGAACAGATACAGCCTGCGTGGTTTTTCCTGTTGGGTAGGCAATCAGGTTGGGATAGGTTATTGAATCAATATATCCATCATTCCAGGGATCAGATATTTTATCCGAATAGGGATCAGCAATACGAATTTCTCCATCAACAAGGTATTGAAACTGATACTCTTTTAAGGGTTCGAGATTATCAATCCCGATCCAGTATCTCAACCCATCAGGCGTTCTCTTCATCAGAAATGATTCATTAACAGCCCAATTGTTGAAATCTCCGATCACAAAAGCAAATTCTTTCTGAGGGGCAAACAGCACCAGAACGGCTGAATGGTCATTGATGTAATTAATACCATCTTTTACCCCGGCAGGCAATTCGGAAATAGTACCGGCACCTTTGATCAGGTAATTAAATGTATCCGTAACGATCAATCCTTTGCCAAAGGCTTTGGCTTCAACCAGATGATAACCTGTTTGACCGGCAGATAATGAATAAATCAGGCTATTGCCGGCAACTCCGGTAATCCGGACGCTATCACGAAACAGGACTACCGAATCCGCGCTGATAGCAGCAATCTGAATATCGATGGCTGATCCCGGATCAACTGCTAAAAATTCCTTATCGGGTTTAACAAAATTGATATTCAGTCCGGCTTCGAAAACATCTGCAAAGATATCGGATCCGTCGGCCGATCTTCCGGTTTTACTGCCGGTTGCATCGCGGAAAACAAATGCCAGTTTAAGAATTTTTTCTGTTGCCGGAACGGCGTAAAAGGACCGGATAGAAGGTCCTATTTTCAATTCCCACAAGTTATTACCAAGCGATTTGAGTTTGGCCTTGTTGGTATTTTCACTCCAACCAGCCACTACATATTTCCAGTTCGTCGGACCGGTACTCAGGTTCGTGATAACTCCTGTATGAGCCCATATATCTCCCGTAAAATTGATAAGCCCGGCGTTTCCCTTTGAAGCATCAAAAATTACGGTAATCGAATCATCTTCGGTTGGGAAGGCAGGTTCTGTCCTTACAACCTGAGCCTGAAGTGATATGGACAAGATCCATAAGGAACTGATGAAAAGCGCTGTTTTATACATCCCTGATTTGATATTAAGCGAAAGTACACATATAATCCGTCGGCCGGGGTTATATAAAAACCCACTTAACCCATCAGATGGTTAAGTGGGTTTTTAGAAATCAGATTAGTTTTTCTTGATTACATAGGTATAGATCGGCCCTCTGAGGTCGAGTGTTACAGTATAATTACCTGCAGCGGCGATCGGAATATTTGCGCCGTCATACTCAAGTGACATGTTGGTTTTATTGTCACCAAAGTTGATGGTCCATGCGTCATTGGCACGGAATTTAAGATCTCCGGCAACGAGGTCGAGGGTAATTGACCAGGTGCCCGCTGTAGCATTAAAAGTCATTTTCTGATCGCTGTCCCAGCCACCGGATGTGGCACTGCCTATCACGCCCCAAACGGTTTTAGTGATGGTATAGGTCAGAGCGGGGATATTCACATTGATTTTATAATACCCGGCTTCAGCTGCCACGATATTATCACCACCTGCATTGAGTGTTCCGTCAGCACCGGTATCGCCCCAGTTTTTATCCCAGCTGGGTCCATCGGTAAATTTGAATTGGGTGCCTGCGTCCGGGAAGTTGATGTAGCCTTCGTATTTTCCATCACTCAGTAAGGAACTGACTACCGGAGCTGCACCGGGTGCCCAGCCCTGGTACGAACCCGGACAGTACAATTTTGGATAATTAACAATTACCCGATAAGGCTTAGCACTCAAAGTCACAGCATTAGAATAGGCACTTGGCACTAAATCACTGACACTGGCAGCTATGCGAAACTGCAGTTCCGCGCTAATACCGGGAGATAGTTCAGCAGCCATCAACAGGTTGTTAAAATCACCATAGGTCAAAGTCCCGGTAAGGGCACTAGTGGTGATAATCGCCGAAGGTTTGGCAAAGTTATCACCGGGCAGGCTCATTTCAACCTTATACGTAATGGCAGCAGCGAAGCCATAATTTGCAGCGGCTGACCAGGTAAAAGTCAAAACGTCTGTTGCATTGGATTCGGTCAGTTCAAGGCTTAATCCTGCTGCAGGAGCGGTGATAACCGGAGCCGTTGGATCTGAGATTACCGGACCTACTGCCTCTTTCTTGCAGGAAGCGAGAACCAGTACCGTAGCCATTGCGATGTATATTAATCTATACTTCTTCATGTTCTTTAAATTTAATTATCTGATTAATAACCAGTATTCTGTTTAAGGTTCGGATTTGCACCTATATCGGAGGCAGGGATCGGGAACAGATTGAATTTACTGTCAACGCCGATACCTTCTTTAACATTCCCTTTCCATGGCCACAGGTATGAATCGCCGGTAAATTTCCCAAAGCGGATTAAATCGGTTCTGCGGGTACACTCCCAATAAAGTTCTCTGGCGCGTTCATCGAGGATGAAGTCAAGGGTCAGGTCGCCGGTAGTTACATTACCAGATGCATCAGTATAGGCTCTGGACCTCAAATCATTGACCAGTTCCAAAGCTTTCGACATGGTTCCACCGCCTCCGCGTAAAACTGCTTCGGCATACATAAGGTAAACATCAGCTAACCTGAACATCGGGAAATCGGTATCGACAAAGTCAGTGGCCGAACCTGTGGCACCAGTTGATGTGACATTCTTGAATTTAGTCACAGCGAAACCCTGGGTAAAGTCGTCCTGGATTTTTGCGATTTCAAGATTTTGACCGCTGGTATGGAAGAGGGCACGATGGTCGAAACTTTCCCTGACAACGGTATAGGTGTAATCCGGCTTACCCAATTTCAAGGTAACGGTATAAGTACCTGCCGCAGCTATGGCGATATTGGCTCCATTTTGTTCCAGACTGCCGTTTACACCATCATCTCCATAGTTCAGATCCCAGCCATCATTTGCGCGGAACTTAATGTCTCCGACTTTTAGATCCAGGATTGCTGTCCACAAACCGGTTGCTGCATCGAAGGTCATATTCTGATCTGAATCCCATCCACTTGCAGTAGCTGATCCGATTATTCCCCAATCAGTTTTCAGGATGGTATAAGTTAACGCATTCAGGTCAACATTCAGCTTATAATATCCGGGGTCGGCAGCTACGATGTTGGCACCGTTCTTGTCGAGAGTTCCATTAGCTCCATCATCGCCATAATTCACGTCCCAATTAGGGCCTTCAGTAAATTTGAACTGTGCATTCGCTGGAAAAAGCAGGTAGCCTTCATAATTTTTATCGCTTTTAACAGAAGCAATAACGGTAGTCGTATTTGTAGGATCCCAAGCATTTGGTTTCTGATAAGAACCAGGAACATATAAAACCGGATAGCTGGTTTTCCTGGGAACATAAACAGGTGAAATTGTCAGAGGGCCTGTTAAATTCGGATAGAATTTATGTACCAGGTTCTTAGTGGTGCGGTTTCCGGCCCAGCCTCCGGTAATACCGAAATCGGCGGGAACCATATTTCCTCCAACTGAGGCAAAGATAATGAAACTCATCCCGCCATAGGTTTTGGTCCGCAATCCATCGAAAGTAACGGGAAAAATGATCTCTTTCGAATTGTTGTTATCGGCCAGGAAATTATTCTGGTAATTTGGTTCCAGTGAATAACCTGCAGCGATAACCTTATCGCAATATTCAGCACACTCGGTATTCTTGGCGGTTTCGGTGTAAACTTCAGCGTTCAGGTAGAGTTTAGCCAGCAAAGACCATACGGCTGCTTTATCGGCCCGGCCGTACTCATTGGTTCTTGCATCAGGCACCAGAGGTTCCACCTCTTTCAGTTCCGACTCAATATATGCGAAGATTTCTGCGCGATCCTTCTGTACCGGGAAGAAAGCACCAACCGCATCTGCATCAGTCACAAACGGAACATTACCAAACATATCCATTGCGTGATAGTAGCTGAGGGCTCTCATAAAGCGGGCTTCAGCGCGATATCCCTGAATATTGGTTTTATCAACGCCGGAAATTCCTCTGCTATCGAGTTTGGCATCTGATGATTCACGGATAAACTCATTACAGAGTGATATCTGATAATATATCCTGTTATACATGGCGGTAATAAACTCACCCGATGGCGTCCAGTTCATTTCATGGAAATTTCTCAGGGTACCATCGTTCCATCCATTAACAGCTTCATCAGTAGGAAGTTCCTGAGCAAACCAGTATTGACGGAGATAGGTTGAAAATCCTTCATCGATACCGCTGATATCGGGCATACCTGCCGGACCCTGCTGACCACTGACGGCCAGCCCGGCATAAACTTTAGCGAGAACCTGGTAATAGTTACCCGGGGTATTGTATACGGATGCAGAAGTAATCTCATCCTTATCCAGTGGTATGGTATCCAGATCTTTAATACACGAAGCAAATCCGAATACTAATGATACCACCAGGAATGAATATATTGAAAACTTTTTCATAATCTTAAATTCCAATTAGTTACGATTAAAAATCCAATTTCAGTCCAAGTAAAAATACCCGCGGACGAGGATAAATATTACCATCGATGCCATCGAACACTTCAGGATCCAAACCTTTGTATTTGGTCACAATAAAAGCATTCTGAATGGTCAGGGAAAAATAGAGATCCAGTTTTTTAGCGGCCAGGTTTTTGAACTGGTAACCGAGGTTGATGTTATCCATACGGAAGAAAGAGGCATCCTCAATATAATAATCTGACCAATACTTTGGATTGACCCACCCGGTATAAACAGCATCCGACACTACGTTAGTAGCGTAACCAACGCCATTATACATATATGCTAAAACACCGTTACCGGAATTCACGTTATTGTATACGTAGTTTCCGAGGTTAACCCTGCCTGCAAAGGAGAAATCCCAGTTTTTATAGGAGAATCTGGAGTTGATACCCATAAAAACATCGGGTGAAGGTTTTTTATACTGGTATTTATCAAGATCAGTAATTTTGCCATCGCCATTGCGGTCGACATACAAACCTTCGATTGGCTTTCCGGCTTTATCATAAACCTGCTCGTAAACATAGTATGAATAAGCAGGGAAGCCAACTGTATGGATCTGAATGGTATTACCAACAGCGCCACCGATACCGCCAACAAAAACACCTTTGTAGTTGGGATCATCTGTAGCTGTCAGCTTGGTAATTTCATTCTTGTTAAATGAAACGTTATATCCGACTTCCCAGGCCATGTCTTCGGTTGAAATGATCCGGCCTAAAACCGAAAACTCAAATCCCTTGTTGGTCAGGTCTCCGACATTCGTAAGGATCATGTTAGTAAGGTTAGTACCTGCCGGAACCGGGATGGTATTAATGAGGTCCTTAGTAGCTCTGTAATAATATTCAATGGATCCTGTCAAACGGTTCTTTAAGAAGCCATAGTCCAAACCGATGTTATAGGTTGAGGTTTCCTCCCATTTCAGGTTTGCATCATAACCTTCCGGGCGGAGCGTAGTGATCCACTGATTACCAAACTGATATGCTGCAGTAGGTTCACTATAGGTGTAACGGGCGAGGTATGGATAATCACCCGAGGTGATATTTTGCTGACCGGTAACACCATAACCCAGACGGAGTTTCAGGTCGGAAACAGCATCCACATTCTTCAGGAAGCTCTCTTCCTTGATTTTCCATGCCAATGCAGCTGATGGGAACAAGCCCCAGCGGTTGGCTTTGGCAAAACGTGAGGAACCGTCATCTCTTAGAGTAAAAGTTAACAAATACTTATCCATCAAAGCATAATTGACACGGCCAAAGAAAGATACCAGATAGCTTTCAGTAGCATAATCTGTATCGCTATTGACTTTTGTTGCAGCCTCATTTGTTTCATAATAGGTGCCTTGCCTCCAGAAATGCTGCCAGGAATATCCGGCCATAACATCCAACTTGCTTTGCCCAAATTCCTTGACATAATTCAAATAGAAATCCAGCAGATCATTCTTCTTTGACTGATCATATTTTGCATTTATTCCGCCAATTGAGTTTCCATTGGCATCTATTTCATAATTTTGACGGGCAGATGCAGGGACAAAAACGGTGCCCTGACTGTTCGAACGATCAGTTGCGATGTTCAGGTTAGCCCTCAGGTCCGGAAGGAAATGAAATTTATAATCAAATTGTACATTGCCCATTAAACGGTTCACATTCGATTTGTTATTTCGCAGTTCCAGCAGTGCCAGCGGGTTTCGGGTTGCAATGTTGATTGGATCTCCATTGGACTGAAGCCATTCAAAATAGCCGCCATAGGTAGTTGTGTCGCTAAGGACAGCTTGTGTCGGATCAAAACCGAGAGCACTTCCAATGGCCCCACGGTTTGCAAACCGGTTGTTTTCCCTCATTCCCTTGGCATTCACGCTAACTTTCAGGTGGTTGTCAAAGAAGGTAGGATCCAGCGAAATGGCGCCTGTATAGCGCTCCATTGTAGAAGTTTTCAGAATACCCTTCAGGTTTGAATAACCGAGAGATACACGGTACGGCAGTGTTTTGATTGAGCCGGTGGCACTGAGGTTATGATCATGGCCGAAAGAGTTTTTGAAAATTTCATTCTGCCAGTCGGTTTTTGCATCTCCCAGAACAGCTAATGCATTAGGATTATCTTTATACCGCTCCTCATAAAGAGCCCGGTACTCATCTGCACCAAGAACAGAAATCTGATTGGGAACAGTAAAATAGGATGCTTTACCGTCATAACTGATTTTCAGTTTACTTCCGGCCACTCCCTTTTTGGTTGTAATAATAATAACCCCGTTTGAAGCACGCGAACCATAGATAGCGGTTGCTGAAGCATCTTTC
The DNA here is from genome assembly GCA_041658425.1 of Bacteroidales bacterium. Taxonomy (GTDB): domain Bacteria; phylum Bacteroidota; class Bacteroidia; order Bacteroidales; family UBA12481; genus UBA12481. Next base: position 32,668 of record JBBAAF010000020.1, read on the forward strand.
AGAATGGTAAAGGATTCGATATCGTTCGGATTAATTGCATTCAGCGGGTTCCTCATACCCGAGATTCCTTCATTGTCGAGCGGAATTCCATCGACAACGATTAGCGGATCATTACTTGCCGACATGGATGAACCACCACGGATGCGGATAGTAGCTCCTTCACCCGGAGCACCGCCACCGGTAGTAATCTGAACACCCGATGCTTTACCGATCAGGAGTTCCTGAGGTGAAGCAATTGTGCCACGGTTAAAATCCTTTGAACTGATGGCTGTAACCGATCCGGTAGCATCACGTTTCTTTTGCGTACCATAACCGATAACTACAACACCAGCAATAGTTTCAGTAGCAGAAACCAGGCTAACATTAATTGTTTTGCTGGTTCCGACAGTAACCTCCTGCATCGTATAACCGACATAGGAAAACACCAGGATCTGACCCTGCGCTGCATTTACTGCAAATTTACCAAAAGCGTCCGTAATGGTTCCCTTGGTAGGATCAGATTTGAGACTGACAGTGGCGCCAATTAAGGGATCACCACTTTGAGAATCAGTCACTGTTCCTGTGATCATCTGTTGTGCGAAGGCCATCTGACCCACAAACAATAGTATGAAAACCGGCAGGAACAGCTTTCCGAGAAAAGAAAAACTATCTCTGTTCATTGCTCTAAAAGGTTTAGTATAAATTAATAGCTTAATCTTGCGTTTCGATTAGCGTAAATATAAATAAAACTAATGTATACCCTGTGAAAATCAGGGATAACATTTAATAAGCCGGCCCAATCAGGCCAGGACAAGCAACTTATCCTGATTTCAATCGATTGCGAAAATAATTTTAAGTCCACACTTTCTTCCGGAAACCAGGCCATCCGGCGCATTTTAATCGCGTGGGTTGGACTGATAAGTGGGTGTGAGCAGTTGGCCGACGTCGATTTCTTCTCAAAAGCCCTGTTTTCATTAGAAAACATCCCAAAAAAAGCATTTTGAATCGTTTTTACCGGAATCCGGCAATGATAAGGATTATGCTAACTTTATGAATTCAATCGATTTCTGAAGATATGATCTCAAGAGGACAAGTAACAATAAAAGATCTGGCGGAGGAATTGGGAATATCCCCATCGACGGTGTCCAAAGCCCTTAAAAATCACCCTGATATCAGTCAGGAAACCCGGAAAAAGGTTAACGACCTTGCGAAGCTATGGAATTACTATCCAAATCCGATCGCTTTGAGTCTCCGTAATAGCCGGACAAAAACCATCGGATTGATCATACCGGAGATCGTTCACCATTTCTTTTCCTCCGTGATCAGCGGGATCGAGGATGTTGCCTATGATGCGGGGTATAACGTGATGATATATCAGTCGAACGAATCTTTCAACCGGGAACTTATTGCTGTTCAGGCATTATTGAACAGTAGGGTTGAAGGAATACTCATCTCCCTGTCGAAGGAAACAAGAAATTTTGATCACCTGAGAAATGTTCTCGACCATGGTGTTCCGGTAGGGATGTTTGATCGGGTATGCGATGAAATCGAGACGGATAAGGTAACAGTTGACGACTACCAGGGAGCCTATTCGGCAGTGAGCCACCTGATCCGTACCGGATGCCGGAGGATTGCGCATCTTTCGGGGCCTCCCGGTTTACCGATAGCAGACTTTCGCCGGGGAGGCTACCTGGATGCACTTCGGGATAATAACCTCGAGATTAACAGGGATTTAATCATTTATTGCGACAATTTCAAACAAGCCCTTATACGAACAAAGCAATTAATGAATCTTTCTGAACCGCCTGATGCTTTCTTTACGGTTAACGAATTTACTGCTACCGGTGTAGTGAAATCCCTCTATGACCTGAAAATAAAGATTCCGGAAGAAGTATCCGTTTTCGCCTTTTCTAACGGATTAATTACCCAGGTAACCAACCCGGCTTTAAGTACAGTCGACCAGCATGCTTATCAGATTGGTCAAACCTCCGCCCAATTGCTTCTCGACCGTCTGTTAAACCAGCAGATCACCCGTCCGTTCATTCATCAGGTCATAAAAACAGAACTGATCATACGGGAATCGACCCGTTTCTGAAACCTTTTATGAAAAAACAACTGCACCTCAGTTTTTGGCAAATCTGGAACATGAGTTTTGGATTTCTGGGAATTCAAATGGGTTTTGCCCTGCAAAACGCCAATGTGAGCAGGATTTTCGAAACTCTTGGAGCAAAAATCGAAAACATCCCGATACTCTGGATTGCTGCACCACTAACCGGGTTAATCGTTCAACCCATCATTGGTCATTACAGCGACAAAACATGGACTTGGCTGGGAAGAAGAAGGCCCTATTTTCTTTCAGGGGCCATCCTTGCGTCAATCGCCCTGGTCCTGATGCCAAATTCACCGGCTTTGTGGATAGCAGCGGGAATGCTTTGGATCATGGATGCGTCAATCAACGTCTCGATGGAACCTTTCAGAGCTTTCGTCGGAGATAATGTATCCTCAGAACAGCGGACACTTGGATTCGCAATGCAAAGCTTTTTTATTGGGATAGGGGCCGTTATCGCCTCCCTCCTGCCTTATGTTTTTACCAATTGGTTCGGCATTGCGAATACGGCAGCAGAAGGTGTAATCCCTCCATCTGTCAAATGGGCCTTCTATGTTGGTGCGATTGTTTTTATCGGAACCGTGTTGTGGACAGTTATCCGTTCGAAAGAGTATTCCCCCCAGGAGTTGGCAGAATTTGGTAAACTGGAGGAATCCGGCTTAGTTGCATCCTCTGAAACCGTCCAGATTCCTGCTCCAAAGTTTTTCCGGTCCGGAATAATATGGACATCTATCGGCTTAGTGTTTGCAGGATTAATCTATCAGCTAAAACTTGAGAAAGAGCTTTACATTCTCGGATTTGGCATCACATTTTTCGGAATTCTCCAATTAATTGCAGATCAGCTGGTTAAGAAAGGGTCATCAAACGGGCTAACCGAAATCCTTACAGATCTGCGGCTGATGCCTAAAACCATGGGACAACTGGCCCTGGTGCAGTTTTTCTCATGGCTTGCCCTGTTTTCGATGTGGATTTATACCACCTCTGCTGTGACAAGCAGTGTATATGGCACCACCGACACCACTTCGCAATTGTACAATGACGGCGCAGATTGGGTCGGCGTTCTTTTTGGGGTCTACAATGGTTTTGCGGCTGTTTTTGCCTTTCTGCTGCCGGTTATCGCGCGATACACCTCACGAAAAATCACTCATTCCATTGCCCTGGTCGCCGGAGGTTTAGGATTATGCAGCATTTTCCTGATAAAAGATCCTAATTTACTGATCATTCCATTTATCGGGATCGGGCTCGCCTGGGCCAGTATCCTCTCTATGCCGTATGCGATTCTCACCGGATCGCTCCCCCAGAATAAGATGGGTATCTACATGGGCATTTTTAATTTCTTCATTGTTATTCCACAGATACTGGCAGCGACCTTGCTGGGCTTCTTAACGAGAAACCTGTTTGGAGGCCACGCAGTATATGCCCTCGTATTCGGAGGTGTATCTATGATAATAGCCGCAATCACTGTGATATTTGTTACGGACAAGGACGATGGAATTTTGATTAAGAAATGATTAAAGGATGCATTTTTGACCTTGATGGGGTGGTCGTTGATACAGCGCGTTACCATTTTCAAGCCTGGCATAGGCTGGCAAGGGAACTGGGCTTTGATTTCACCGAGGAGCATAATGAAAGATTAAAAGGGGTGAGCCGGATGGCTTCTCTGAATATTTTACTCGAAGTTGGCGGTCTGTCGTTGCCTGATCCTGAAAAACAGAAATTAGCTGCTCAGAAAAATGAATGGTATCTGGAGTATATCAGAAAAATGACACCTGCAGATATATTGCCGGGAGTTACTGAATTCCTCGATCTGTTAAGGTCTGTTGGTAAGAAGATAGCATTAGGTACAGCCAGCAAAAACGCCCGGATTATTTTAACTCAGATCGGCCTGTCTGCAGCATTTGATTCCATCGTAGACGGAAACCGGGTAGCCAACGCAAAACCCGATCCGGAAGTTTTCCTGATTGCTGCTGCTGATTTAAAGCTGGAACCAAAAGATTGCCTGGTTTTTGAAGATGCGATCGCCGGAGTTGAGGCAGCACATAATGGTGGGATGAAGTGCATCGGGATTGGCCATCATGATATCCTGGCAAAAGCAGATAAAATCATCCCTGGTTTTAAAGATGCAACTTTAGATCTGATTGAATTTTAAACGAATCTATCATGCGTAAATACCTTCTTGAAGATGAATGGCTCATTATTGAAGAGGGCTTTGACCGCGAAAACCATAAGAGATCCGAGTCCCTGTTCAGTCTTGGTAACGGACACATGGGCATGAGGGCCAATTTTGAAGAAACCTATACTGGTCCATCGCTTCGCGGAACCTATCTTGCCGGAATCTATTATCCGGATAAAACACGCGTCGGCTGGTGGAAAAACGGGTATCCTGAATATTTTGCCAAGGTTCTTAATGCACCAAATTGGATTGGGATGAAATTCAGGATCAACGAAGAGGAGCTAAACCTGGATAGCATGAAAGTTTCCCATTTCCGCCGTGTGTTAAATATGAAAGAGGGTATCCTGTCAAGGGAATTTATTGCATCCTGGTCCGACGGGAAACAGATCAGGGTTGAAACAGAACGGTTTTTATCGATGAAGAGAAGGGAGGTCGGTGCAATCCGTTATTATCTCTCCCCGCTAAATTTCTCCGGAACCCTGGAGGCCGAGCTTTTCATCGACGGAGATGTGATCAACGAGGACGCTAACTACGATGAAAAATTCTGGGAACCTGTTAACCAGTCGGGGGATGGTGCTTATTGTTATTTACGCAGCCGGACAAAAAAGAGCGCCTTTGATATCTGCATGGCGATGCATTCTGAATGCTTATTCCTGAACGGCCAGAAAGCTGTTAGCCCGGAATTAATTGTTAATCAACAATATGTTTCATATCGATATCAATTCGATGTCAAAGAAGGGGATCAAATCCGGTTCACCAAAATTGCATCCGTAACCACATCCAGAGATTACGTGCCCGATCAGCTTTCGTCTAAAGCAGTTCAGATACTGGACCATGCGGTTATTTCGGGTTATGAAAATCTCAAACACGAACAGATCACTGCCTGGGCGGACAAATGGAAGACCAGCGATATTGTGATTGAAGGAGATATATCTGCTCAGCAGGGAATCCGTTTCAATATTTTTCATCTGAACCAAACCTATACGGGTTACGACCCCTTGCTGAATATCGGTCCTAAAGGGTTTACCGGCGAAAAATACGGCGGCAGCACCTATTGGGATACGGAGGCCTATTGCCTTCCCTTTTATCTGAATACTGCTGACAAAGAAGTTGCACGAAATCTTTTGATTTACCGGTACAGGCACCTAGGCAAGGCTATTGAGAATGCAGAAAAGCTTGGGTTTACCGATGGTGCCGCACTCTACCCTATGGTTACCATCAACGGTGAGGAGTGCCACAATGAATGGGAAATCACTTTTGAAGAAATCCATAGAAACGGAGCTATCGCATACGCCATATATAATTATATACGTCATACCGGAGACGACTATTACCTCGCCGAATATGGACTCGAAGTTCTGATTGGTATTTCCCGTTTCTGGTCGCAGCGGTTTACCTTTTCCGACCCCAAGCAACTATTTGTAATGCTGGGCGTTACGGGTCCCAACGAATATGAGAACAATGTAAACAATAATTGGTATACCAATTACCTGGCCTCCTGGACACTTGCTTACACCCTTGAAAGCATCGATTTTGTCAGGGAAAAGTACCCGGACGACTGGAACAGGATCGAACAACAGTCGAAATTCAGGATGATCCCCGAAACCAGCCGATGGTCAACCATACTCAATCATGTTTTCCTGCCGGCCGATGATAACCTGGGGATATTCCTGCAGCAGGAAGGTTATCTCGATAAAGAGCAACTTCTTGCCTCTGACCTGAGCCCTGATGAGAGGCCGATTAACCAGCACTGGTCATGGGACAGAATACTTCGTTCCTGTTTTATCAAGCAGGCGGATGTTCTGCAAGGGTTATATCTTTTTGAGGATCATTTCAGCCCCGATATTATTCGTCGGAATTTCAACTTTTATGAACCCCGGACGGTACATGAATCTTCCCTTTCACCGTGTGTTCACGCCATCCTGGCATCCAAGCTGGGTTATATTGATACAGCCCATCAATTGTACCTCAGGACCAGCCGGCTTGATCTGGATGATTACAACCATGAAGTGCATGAAGGTTGCCACATCACGAGCATGGCAGGCACGTGGTTGGCAATTGTAGAAGGATTTGGCGGAATGCGCGTAATCGACAATCAACTCCATTTTAATCCGCTTCTTCCGCAGGGTTGGACTTCCCTGTCGTTTACCGTGCACTTCAGGGGCCATCTGCTGGCAATCATTATCGACAAACGGAGTATCAGGGTTATTGATCAGGGAGATTCGGCGATGGAACTTTTTATCAGCAATACAGGTTACCCGATTAAAGCAGGAATCGAACTTAGGGTGCAGTTATAAACCAGTTTATATTTCAATGAGCTTTCGATTTTACGTCGTCCTTCTTGTTTCACTGTTTTGGCCCGGTGTATTCCTGACGGGTCAATCAAGCTACCGCTTCAGAGATCCGGAGACTGTCAGGCTCATCCTGCCATTTGAAATTTCCCAAAACCTCATTATCATTCCAACCAGGATCAATCATTCTGCAAACCTGCAGTTGGTTCTGGATTCCGGCATCAGTAACACCATTATAACCGGGCTCACCGAAGCTGATACCATCCCCATGAATGCTGCCCGCAAAATTAAGGTTGGGGGATTGGGCGACGGCACTCCCATTGAGGCCTATTATTCGAAGGGAAACCAGATTGATATTGAACATCCGGAAGATCCAGCGCTGGGAATAACCGGCAGCAACATGGACATATATATATTGACTACGGATCAATTTGAACTTTCACGTCAGCTCGGTATCCGGGTTAATGGGTTGGTTGGTTCTGATCTGTTTGAGAACTTCGTAATCGGAATTGATCCTATAATCAAAGAGATCACATTTCATAACCGGGAAAAATTCAATTTCAAAAAGAGTACCCGTTCCTTCTCGAAAATCCCATTGACGATAATTAACGGGAAAGCCTATATAGATGTGAAAATACTTCAGGAGAACGATTCCGCGTTGACTGTGAAATTACTGATTGATACCGGCGCCAGTTTATCCTTCTGGATTGCCCCGATTGCCGACCGCTCCATTGTTATACCTCAGAAAACAGTCAGATCACTGCTTGGCCAAGGTTTGAACGGGGCCATTAGCGGGGTTAACGGAAGGGTTAAGAAGGCGGAATTAGGGCCCTATGTTTTTAGAAAGCCGCTCGTTTCCTATCCTGATTCGTCCTGCATATCAGGACTAACCTTAAATGCCGAACGGCATGGCAGTTTAGGAAATGACATTCTGAGGCGGTTCAGTGTCTTTTTTGATTTTCGAGGTTCAGCTCTTTACCTGAAACCCAATAAGTGGTTCAAAACTCCTTTCTCTTATAACCGGAGCGGTATGGATGTGGAGAAACTGAGTCCATTGATTCCTGTATATTCAATATTCAGCATTATTCCCGGATCACCTGCCGATAAGGCAGGGTTGAAGCCAGGTGATCTGATAGAATATATCAATTACCTCCCGGCTTTCAATCTCAACCTCGATGATATCAACAACATCCTCCATGGCGACGGTGGTAAACTGGTACTTCTAAGGGTCGACCGCAATGGAGAGAAGCTCAAGGTAAAGTTTCATCTTGAAGGAAAAATATAATCATTTCAGGTCTGATTTTATGTAATATATTTAAATCTAAACATTTATTTGTTAGCAACTTAACAATATCCAAAAAAAAAAGTAAGTATTTTGTACAACGAATAAAATTAGTATTACCTTTGTAGCGAATTTCAAAGGCTGGTATGACAAGTTAAATGGTTTAATATTTAGGATAATGACTACTCTGGCCGGAGAAAACCTCATGAAATCTAAGAAAAATTTTAATTATCTAATATCTTAAAATCTTTAACGGAGGATTTAAAATGAAAATGAAACTGTTATCAGGTATTGCTATCGTGGGTATGGCACTTGTATTTGCTAGTTGCCAGAAGTATCCACAAGCTGAAGTTGAAGCTGCAAATGCTGCAGTTGAAGCTGCTAAAGCTGCTCAGGCTAACTTGTATGTTGCATCTGAATTTAATGCACTGCAGGATTCACTGAACACTGTTTTGGCTGCTGTTGAAAAAGAGAAATCAAAACTCTTTAAAAACTACAAAGATGAAGTTGCAAAATTAACCGCTACTTCAGAAATGGCCAAAAACGTTGCTGCAAACTCAGTTGCTAAAAAAGAGCAGATGAAGCAGGAATGCACCACCATCCTTGGTGAAATCACTGTTTTGATGGATGCAAACAAAAAAATGCTTGCCAAAGCTCCAAAAGGAAAAGAAGGTAAAGCTGCTATGGAAGCTATCCAAGCCGATTTAACCAGCATTGAAACTCAGGTAGGCGAAGTAAACAATAAATTTGCCAGCGATGATATTATCAACGCTTTGAATCAGGCTAAAGCTCTGAAAGATAAAGCTACCAGTATCAATACCGAGCTGACCGACGTAATGGCAAAAACCAAAGGCAAGAAGATATAGTAAGCTTTTTTAAGGAATAACTAAGATCTTTGAAGCCCCGGAATCATATTATGGTTCCGGGGTTTTTTAAATCAAAACCAGCATGGCCAGACATTTAAAAAAGAAAGTCAAGGTATTTATCATAACCTTCCTTGCTTCCTTACCCATTTGTGTTTTCGGGGTTTTTTACTGGGGAACGCCAGAACCACCGGATCAGGAACTGAGTAGGGCCAGAATGGCTATTGCTGAAGCACGCGAGACGATTGAAAAAGACTTCATTCCTCCATCCTTAACCGATGCAGAGAGCCTTTACGATTCGGCTATGTTCTATTGGAAAACTGAGAATGAACGATTTATACTAAGTCGCAATTACACAAAATCCAGAACATTAGCAATCCGGTCAGAACAACAGGCACTCGTAAGCCCGAAAATCGCCAATCAGAATACCACCGATTTTATTAATTCCCTGGAACGGGATATTGCGGCGGTCAAGCGGGATACCGCCCAGATCGAACAACTTTACAGCCGCCTGCCCCTTCCAACGTCCATCCATAAAAAATATTCAAGAGGCGTGATTCTGTTGAAAGAGGCTGAGCTTAACATGGAACAAAAGAATTTCAAGGAATGCCGTATTAAGCTCGAGTTAGCAAAATCAGATCTCTCGGAGGTTGCCCATCACACCAAAACACTCCTGGATGGCTATTTTGCAAACCTGCCGATGTGGAAAAGATGGGCTGATCAAACTATCCGTGAATCCGCCCAGAAGCAATCTTATGCCATAATTGTTGATAAATTTGCAGGTAAATGCTTCCTTTTTCTGTCAGGCAAGCTAAAAACAACTTACCCTGTCGAACTTGGGAAGAATTGGATTGGAGACAAACGCTATTCGGGTGATAAGGCAACACCCGAAGGGAAATATAAGATAACAAAGAAAACAGATGGCCGTCAAACCAAATATTATAAAGCTCTTTTATTAAATTACCCAAATGATGAAGATAAGCAACGATTTCATAGTGAGATCAGGGCAAAGACACTTCCCAGATATGCCAGAATCGGCGGGCTTATTGAGATCCACGGGGGTGGAGGTAAAGGAGTCAATTGGACGGATGGCTGTATTGCATTTGCAGATAACGATATGGAATCACTCTTCCGGATTGTTCCGGTCGGCTGTCCGGTAACAATCCTGGGATCTTTGCAACCGTTGTTTGAGGTAATTAAAAATCCGAAACCATGACTACAACTGATTACCTGCTTGATGTGCCTGAAACTCCGCCATTCCTCGAACCGCAGAAACCACGCAGAAGCATCTGGAAGATAATCCTTTACTCGTTTCTAAGCTTTTTGG
>JBBAAF010000021.1:0-41010 GCA_041658425.1 Bacteroidales bacterium
GCGACTACAAACCAGATGCTTTTTTCTTTTGCTATCGCGCTCCCATCAAGCGTTTTGTCAACATGGAATTGTTAATATCGTTTAATTTAAAGTTACCGGAGTATTGAAATAAGTAAAGAATTAATTTCAAAAAACGGGAGTTGATAATTTAGGTGTTGCCCCCTTTTTGGTGCATACGAAAGCCGCAATTTCCGTGGCTTTCTGATGAACTTCGGATAATGGAAATCCCTTAAGTATACCGGCAATAAAAACAGCAGTAAAGGCATCTCCGGCCCCAACGGTATCAGCTACCCGGACTCTGGGTGCCTCAATGAATGAATACTCATCAGCACCTTCTATAATGCTTCCTTTGCTGCCCATTGTATAAACTATGTACTTCAATTTTAATTTTTCAAGCAATTGGTTAAGCTGGCTTCGAATATCACCGCTTAGCCTGGAATAACCTGCCACCACCGGTAGCTCATCATCATTCAGTTTAAGCACATCCGAAAGGATAATCGATTGAATTATAGTTTCTTTTGTGTAATACTGCTGCCTGAGATTGATATCAAAAACCTTCAGGCAGCCCGATTTTGTTGCAGAAACCAAGGAAACTATGGAGTGTTCGGATACGGAGTTGCGCTGGGCGAGGCTGCCAAAACAAACCGCATCCAATTCACCTGCCAGTTCCATTATCTGTGCGTTCCAGTGAATATGATCCCAGGCTACCTGCTCATGAATGGTATAATCCGGATGTCCCTGGTCGTCCAGTTTAATCGTTACCGTGCTGGTTGGAAAACTATTTTTCTGAATGTATTGAACCGATAAACCCAGGTGATTAACCGTCCTGATAAGTTCAGCACCAAGCTCATCCTGGCCGATTGCACTGATCACATAGCTTTCGCAACCAGCCTGCATGGCATGAAACGCAAAATTACACGGTGCTCCTCCAAGCTGTTTGCCGGTAGGTAACATATCCCAAAGCAATTCCCCGATTCCGGCTACAATTGGTTTCTTATTCATATCAGAAAGCTTAAAGATCAATCATGACTTTCATGGTTTTGTCACCCTGATGTTCTATGAACTTATAGGCTTCCAGATATTTCGCGAATGGAAAGCTTTTGGTAAGCAGCGGTGCAGTTATAATTTTACCTGAAGCAATCATCTCAACAGCTGTCTCATAATCCTCCTGCCGGTACATCATCGAACCAAAAACATTCAGCTCATGCTCTCCCAGAAAAAACATATTAACGACCGGATTTTGCGAATAAACTCCAAGAATAACCACATCACCTCCTTTCTCCACAAATTGCATCAGAACATCGAGTGATGATTGCACTCCGGCGGCTTCGAATCCAACCTGAAAACCTTCATCACCGAAAAACACTTTAACACTTTCCTCGAAAGAGATGTCTTTTACGTTGACTATCCCTTCGATCCCGCATTGTTTAGCGATGCCTAAGCGATAATCACTTACATCGGTTATCATTACTTTTTTAGCACCTCTGGCTTTTGTAAACTGAGCAACCAAATTTCCAATGGTACCGGCTCCTGACACCACTACATTTTTCCCTTGCAGTCCGGTAGCACGATTGGTTGAATGTGCGCCTACTGCGGCAGGTTCAATCATTGCTCCCTGTTCAAAAGTCATGGTATCCGGAAAAGGAACAATCCGGTCGTCCGGAACAACAAAAAGATCCTGCGCCACTCCTGGTGCCTGAAAACCCTGGACTTTTAATTCCTGGCAGGCGTTGTATTGTCCGCGTTTACACGGACCGCATTTTCCGCACACCAGCTGCGGCCTGGCAGTTGCTTTCATACCAGGTTTAACTTTGGTAACCCCTTTCCCAACCGCCTCAATAATTGCAGAATATTCATGTCCCTGCACAACAGGATAAGGCGTTGCAGGATGATTTCCATGAAAAACATGGATATCGGATCCGCAAATTCCGATTTTCTTTATCCTCAATAAAACCTCATTGTCTTTCAAGCGCCCGGGTTCCGGAATTTCATGGTGTTCAATCACCCCAGGTGATGTCATAACTGCTTGTCTCATACTTAATTATCATTCCTCCATATCATACGTTCCTCACGTTCCTCACGTCCTTAACGCCCTCACCTCCTCACGTTTACAACGTCCATCCGCTGCGGTACTCGCGTTTGATGAAGCGATTAGCATCTTCATCATTGGTTACTTTCATGTTATCTCCATCCCAGAGGAGGCGTTTTCCGGGGACCCGTATAGCCAGGTTGCCCATCAGCACCATTTCGGTGAGGGGACCGGAATAGTCGAAGTTTGAGCAGGGGAGTTCACCGCCCTTGCAAGCATTTACCCAGTTCATCTCATGGCTCGTTTCAATTCTTTTCAGAGAAGACGGTAAATCTTTGTATTCGAGGAACCTTTCATCAGGGAACATCTGCACATCACCGCCATAAGTTGAGCAAACGATGATTCCTTTATCGCCGATGAACATGGATCCGCCATCGGCAGGGATTTTCGAGAAATCCACTTCGGCAGGCCAGGTTGGCATCAAGCCGCCATCGTACCAGGTCAGTCTTACCGGAGGCATTTTCTCACGGGCCGGGAACTGGTAGGTAATCATGGATGTATTTGGGTAGGTTTCCTGATTATCAACCCTTTTCCACATTTCGGTTACTTCATAGGAGTGAGATCCCTGAACCCAAATCGGATATTTCAGTTTCAGCGCATGGAAAACCGGATCCAATACATGGCAACCCATATCGCCAAGTGCACCGGCTCCGAAATCATACCATGCCCTCCAGTTGAACGGAGCATAGGCTGAATTATAGGGTCTTTCGGGAGCAGTTCCCAACCAGAGGTTCCAATCGAGAGTGCCGGGAACAGCCATGGTTTCGGCTGGACGGCCGATTCCCTGAGGCCACACAGGACGGTTGGTCCAGCTATGAACTTCCCTGATTTCCCCGATCGCACCGGCCCATATCCATTCGGCCAAACGACGTGTTCCTTCGCCAGAACGCCCCTGGTTACCCATCTGACTGACTACTTTGTATTCCCTTACTGCTTCAGTCAGCTTTCGTGCTTCAAAAACAGAATGAGTCAGCGGCTTCTGAACATATACATGCTTTCCCAGCTTGATGGCAGCCATCGCAGCCGGGGCATGCGAATGATCCGGGGTGGCTACGATAACGGCATCGATGCCTTTCTCCTTTTCCAGCATAACCCGGTAATCTTTATACTGGGGAGCATTCGGATATTTTTTAAATGTTGCCGCTGCCCGGTTAAAGTCCACATCGCACAGGGCAACAATATTCTGGGAATTGACATTATTGATGTTTCCTGCACCCATTCCACCTGATCCTATAGCAGCAATATTCAGTTTATCACTCGGGGCAACATATCCCTTTCCGCCAAGAACATGGCGTGGGATTACAATCATTCCGGCACCGGCAACGGCCGATCTGGAAAGAAACGAACGACGGTCAAATGTTTTTTTCATAATCGAGTTTAAGTTTGCTTTTGAGAAGGGTAAATTTACTAATCTTTGCACAAAACCATACAGCATGCGGACCCGCATTCTTATTTTACTGCTGATTCTTTTTCCGACAGGTAAAATCCTGGTAGCACAGAATTCCGTTCTCACCACTGAATCAACTATCAGTCTGCTTACCTGCGGCCCCGGGCCGGAGGTTTACACCTACTTCGGGCATAGCGCCCTGAGGGTAACCGACCCGGTACTGAAGATCGACCGGGTTTATAACTACGGTACTTTCGACTTTAGCGTTCCCGATTTTTATGCCCAGTTTCTTAATGGGAAGCTAAATTATATGCTCTCGGTTGTAAGGTATCAGGGGTTCGTTCCGGATTATATGAACGAAAAACGATTCATAAAGGAGCTCACTTTGAATATCACGCTCGAAGAAAAGTGCGAATTATTTAATCTTCTGGAAATCAACTATCTACCGGAAAATCGACACTATTGGTATGATTTCTTCACCGACAATTGTTCAACACGGATCCGGGATATTGTTGTAAAGGCAACCGGCGGAAAATACCTCTGGCCTCCCGAGCCAGCCGAACACCTGACCTATCGCCAGTTGATAATGCCCTACATTAGCCTGAATAACTGGGCTAAAACCGGTATCCTTCTGATGCTTGCAGCCGGTGCCGACCAGGAGTCTTCACAGGAAGGGTACATGTTTTTACCGGACCACATGCACAGGCTCTTTTCCCAGGCAAGGCAGGCTGATGGCACACCACTTTGCAAACCTGAAAAAATCCTGTTTATGCCCGAGTATCCCAAACCTATCGGAACAGGACTTCTTCATCCTTATGCAATTTTCAGCATTCTTCTCCTGATCTCCTGGTGCATTGTTTTATTCAGGAAAACACCGGTCACTGTCATAAAATCCTTTTTCGCCCTCTTGTTCCTGATATCCGGGGCCATGGGGTTACTGTTCTGCTATATGTGGTTCTTGTCGGCCCATCTGGTGTGCCACGCTAATCTTAACCTCGCCTGGGCATTTCCGCTGAACATTTTCCTTGCCGTTACCATCTGGTTCCCAAAAGCCGAAAAGGTCAACAGGCTATACAGCAAAGCCATGATCATGCTTATTCTGCTGTTCCTGGTAACATTCTCCTTCTGGAAACAGAAGATCCCTTTTGAGGCAATACTATTCTGCCTTACTCTTCTTCCGGGTTTGTTCCGGTTTTCGGGATTTAAAATATTCAGAAAGACCAAAGCCCAGGATCAGACTAATTAATAACGGTTCCATATTCAACTTTTTGTTTGATGATCACATCGCGGATTTCATCCAGAATATCTGCGACCTCTTCACCAATCAGGTAAAGAGCTTCAGAATCTGATTTCTTTAGCATGATATCCTGGAAAGCCCTATTAAACAGAGATCTGAAATTCAACCGGATTTCTGTTGTTTTCCAGGCTACCCAGCCGGGAGCCTCAAAATTCCATGATCTGCCGGTATTGACCAGCGAAACCATCATGTCCCTGAAGGTTTCAACGGTCGCCTCGTTACCGGGAACAGTTGAATCCTCAGGCTGAATCCCGATAATCAGCTCTTTCTGATTTTCGATCAGCATATTCAGATTCAATCCATTCACTTCACCCAATGGTATTCTGATCCCGTAAAATCCAGGAGAAGATGGGTCGTCCTGAAACCGTTCAATCAGTTCATTCATCTTTTTCCGGGAGCAGGAATAACCCAGATGCTCCCATCCTGGCTCCAATCCCGATTCAATGGCAACTTTCGACAAGGCTTGCCAGAATCTCTTTTCAGCATTTGCGCGTTCTTCTTTCATCTTTGTTCATATTTTATAATTCAAAAGAATAACCCGGGAACGTAACCTGTTTACGTTGTGGGTTTTTTTATATTTAGATGCAAGAAATAGGTCAAATTGGAAAAATGGCCCTGAATAAATATGCTCCGATCGCCTTCAGCCGCATGCACAATGGTTATTTTTATAGCGATCCCGGGTTTAGCCTTGATTTACCAATCACCCCGGAAGATATAGATCTGATCAGGCTTGCCCTGCACACGCTTAACCACTTCAGGGAAAGCCAGATTTTTCACGACCTGGAAACTGCAGTTAACAAAATTCAGGGCAGAATCATACTGGCCGACCGGTTGTCCGGATCCAATCTTGAAAAGGTTATCCAGTTTGAGGCCGTTCCTGAAAGCAAAGGGCATGAGAATCTGCCGGTTTTGCTCGATGCCATCCGCAATAACCACGAAACTGAATTTGATTACACACCTTATGTTGACGGACGGCCGCGCCAGAAATCGTCCTCAGGCTTGATGAAGTCCAAACGCAATATATATTATCGAATCCGTTGCATCCATCACAGGAAATCACCGATTTTGAACCCGGTTCGTATCAGGTTAAACTATTCGTCATTCCCTCGGATGAGTTAAAAATGCAAATCCTCAGCTATGGTGCTAAAGTTGAAGTAGTTAAGCCGGATTGGCTCCGGATTGAAATTAAAACCACCCTGGAGAAAGCGATCGAAGGATATCAGCGTAGCCTGGAGTAGCGTGACGGGGTCCCGGCCTTCGCCGGGATGACAAGTGCTCGAATCGGCCTTTACAATACTTGGATCTTCCACTTCAGCATTCAGAACTCTAAATTCGAATTTCTAAATTCTTACTTCCTTCCGTTCACTGTATCACAACCAGCCTGGCCTTGGTGTCGGTGAGTCCACCGCTATCCCTGACCTGTACTTTTACAATATAGGTACCTGGTACACTGAATGTTCTTTTGATAACCTTCACAGTAGTGAATTCGGTATCGTACTTATTGTCATTATCCCAATCCCAGCGAACCTCCAGTTGATCCAGGCTGTCTTCTGCATCGACACAGATTGAAGCATCAAAGGTGATCTCAGTTTCAATGGTACCGGAATCTGGAGTGATGGTAAAATCAGCGTCAGGCGGAGTATTCGGATTTGTAACCTTAACCTGTTTGGCAAAAGTAGCTCCATAACCTTCGGTGTCAATAACTTCCATAACAACCGTATAGGTTCCTGCTACGGGGAAGATATGCTGAATGGTTTTAATGGTTCGGAAACCGGTATCAAAAACCCCATCATTTTCCCAATCCCACTTAACCTGAAGGCTTTCCGGAGGATCTTCAGGATCCGTACAACCAGATGCATCAAAGTTAAAACGGGTTTCAGTAGAACCGCTTTCCGGGTCGACTGTAAAAATGGCGGTTGGCTTGATATTGGCGGCAGCCACATTGATGATTCGTGTGGTAGAACCCAAAAGGCCTTGAGTATCCAAAACTTCAAGCTTTACAATATATTTACCGGGTTCGGTATAAACAAAAAAAGCTGCTTTATTGGTGGACCAGGGTCGGTCCCAGATACCGTCACCATCAAAATCCCAGTGGACTTTCAATTGCGTAATTCCATCTTCAGAATCATAGCACCCTGAAGCATCAAAAATAAAAACATCACTGATCCGGCCGGATTCAGGAGTAACGGTAAAGAAAGCAATAGGAGCCGATGATGATAAATTAACCTCCACGGAAGAAACTTTACGAGAGGTCAGGCCTTCCGGGTCTTTAACTTCCAGAATCGAATGATAAACACCAGGCTGAAGAAACTTTTTAAATGCAATCTTCTCTGTACTAAACTCTGTATCGTAGTGGTTATCCCCGTCAAAATCCCATCTGACCATCAGTTCTGAAGCCAGGCTCTCAATATCCGATGACTTTGATGCATTAAATTCAAAGTTTGTATCAGTAAATCCAGCTGGCGGGTTGATTACAAAAGCAGCCTTCGGTGGCTGATTTTCCAGCACTCCGTTTTGCGATTCCGAATACAGCAGGGTTTCGGCCGTAATCAGCTGGGCCGGAATAAAATCACCAAAAGCCTGACCCGATCGCAACATGGTTCCCCTCGTACTTATTGTCTGTATAGATTGCCAGTTGGGAATCGTAACATCGGTGTTGACCAAAGCGGAGAAACGGTCAGTGAGTGATAGCGAAGCCTCACCGCAAAAATAAGGAGTTATCACCTGACTGACGAAAACCTCACCCTGGTATCCGGAAAATCTGGGCCCATTAAATAGCTGAATATCTGCTGATTGCTCCTCACTATTTTGAACAAATTCCCAGCTTTCCCAATAGTTGTAACTAATTGACAGGCTTCCTTTAGACATTCCCGACAGTTTGATCGTTAAAACCGTGTCTCTTTCAGTCACTGCATGGAACCCTAACCAGGTATCGATCTGATAGGTAACAGGGAAGCCATTGATCATAAAAGGACCGTAAACGGATTTTTCCACCAGGAGGCTATCAGCAGCATCCATGGCACTACCTGCCTTTATGACCAATTCAGCAGCAAGATCAAGTGAATAATTAAAGTCGAGCCGGCACCGGTCAAACCAGGGATCTGATCCCTGACCCGACATAATAAACTGCCCAACCGAAGATTTTGAATAAAACTTACCGGCGGTAAACTGCACCTGCAGGCTTTTCGACTGCCAAAAATCATCATACAAATACAATCCATCAAGCCCCAGTGTATCTATAGTCCAGGAGTGGGCATCGGTCCTGGTTCTGGATTTCAAAACCTCTTTGCTGATGGTATCCTGAATTGAAACGCTCCTGAATATCTGATCCAACCTGGATTTATCAAGTTGGAAAACCATCCTGGAGCCGATTAATGTGGCTGAAATAACTTTCCCGAAGACTCCATCACCACCAGGATAATAGACAATATCGCCGGCTTTAATCAGGGGTGGTGTACCAATCAGGTCAAATCTCATCTGTCCGTTAATTCGAACCGGATTTATAAACACCAGTGAATCAAGCTTAACAACATTGTTTTGATACAACGATCCATTAAGATCAGCATCTGCCGCATGATCCACAACTGGCCCCCTTTCACAACCTGAAATCAGGAGAAGCAAAACCAGTAACCTGGTTAAAACACGAGTATATGTAAGGATCCTTTGCATATCTCCACAAAACTATCTTACGTGTACAACAATCTTGTTTCTTTGGTTTACCTGAAGTGGCTCGGTTGTAGAAACCTCTCCTACACTATTGTCCTTCCCGTCAAATCTCACATAAACATAATAGGTTATCTCTTTGAGATCAACGAAAACCACCTTTCCATCTGAGTCTGTTTGGCGCCATACCTGTACCGGATTTTTCCGGATGTTCCACTCATCAGCACTATCAAACAATGCCACATAGGCGCCAGAAATGCTTGCACCTTTTTCGTCAAGAACAAGTATCTCAAGCTGTGGAAGTGTGTCAACCTTAATACATCCAAAGAGCACTAAAGCCAGACATAATGCAAATGATCCTAATATATTGAATTTTCTGCTGATCATTTAGTTCTGCTCCTTATTTAACAGAATGGCAGCACCCAGATTCACAAAAAAAGCCTGGTTAACTGTTTTTCCAGGAGCACCCCACAACGGGTTATACTGCCCCAGGTACTTTGAACTAACAAAATCATTATGGATATTGTTGTCCAAACCCGACAATCCTTGTCGCATGCCTCCGCCTACCAGGATACCCAGGCGATTATTAAACCTGTACTTTATTGCTATTGTTCCCTGTAGTCCAAAATTAAACCGATTTATAAGACTTATCCAGTCGGTATCAGTGATAACGTTTACCATTGTTACACCCGTATTGGTGTTCACTGCCGATGAAGTCATACTCTCAAAGACCCTGATTCCAATGGATAGTCCAAGATCCGCCCTGAACTCCCATCGTTTTGACGGATTGGTCCGGCAAGATAAAAAGACAGGTACTTCAACAAACCATAGATCATTATCAATGAGAACATCCCTGAAGTTTGGGTCAAAGCCGCCAAATGCATCAAACTTGCCAAGGCTGACGCTGCCGGAATATTGCGAAAATTGGGCACCCGATCCGATTCCCCAATAATCAGAGAAGTAATAAGAATAGAAAATCCCTCCCATATAGCCGGTTCCCTTTCTCAGACTCAATCGTTCATCAGAACCAAGGGCTGAATTAACAAATCCTGAAAGTGCAGGAGAAACAGAGGCAGTTATAAAGTTCTGGCCTTTGGGCGGCAAATCCATCCCATAAAAAGCAAAGCTGCCGGGACTATTGTTGTTATAAAAAAACGCGATCTGGAATATGGTCCTCTGGTTAGATGAAAAAACTTTTCCACCTGAAATCCCGTTCAATGACCGGTTGATGCGTATTTTGATAATGTAGCGGTTATTACGGTCATACTTAGGCTGGTCAATCGTCAGCCTGGCCAAATCCAGGTTAATGGTAAGCCCATCGGGAAACAGATCACTCACCTTAATAATATACTCCTCAATGCTGATTTTAGTTGTTTTCGATTGCCCTTCCAGGTCGTTAACCACCTGTACTTTAGTATTTGGGAAGAGGTGTATGAATTCCCGCTCAACCGATGGATCGGTTTGATTGTTCAACTTATTATGAAGGATTTGATATTTTGAAAGAAGAGCTATAATCGAATCTCTCAATGCAGGTTTATCCCAAACCGGGCTTTCCTGAGCTGAAGCAACCTGCCCTGACAGGGAGAACAAAATCAAGACAATACAGCAGACCTTGAAATTGTTGATCAACCTCGTGAAATAAAACCACATTTTTCGACACATATATAAGGTATGGATCGCAAAAATAGGAATTTAGCGGGAGAGAAGACTCTTTAGTGCATATTCTTCTGTTTCGATGGTGCTATTATTCATTTCAAGCGAATGCTTCCGGGTGAAGATCCGCAATTCTCCCATGGATGGATTCACGAGGCACGAAATCTGATAGGGCTCCCTGAATGATTGTTCATGATAGTCAACCGCATTTTGCAAGTAATTCATCACATCCACATTGGCCTGCCCCCACCATCCGATGAGTGAAAGTCCGGGTAAATCACGGGGAGTCAATTCATTACTCAATTCAATAAAACGGTCCACGAAAACTTCGTATTCATTTGTCTTTCCCTCCGCAATTGGCCGGGCTACATCTGTACCATAGAGATAACCAACCACCTGAAAGGTATCTTTTGGAATAGCCTGGTTGGCAGCAGCGGCCGTTATTTCACACACCACGGAAAGATCAAAATTAACGGCTGTAACAACAGAATCTCCCCAGGTATTATTCAGCGCAATCCGGAAATAGTCTTTGTCTATTTTATCCAGTCCTTCAGGATCATTTTTAATAGAGCTCGTCGGATTCAACGCGAATCGGTAAAGTTCATCCCATTTTACAAAAGCAGCCGGATCCGGCATCGGATCAAGATAACCGCTCTTTCTTCGCAGGAAACCGGCTCCCTGAAGCACATCGGAACCAGGATTAAGAAGGATACCGATCTGCCATTTTTCCTTAAAAAATGACCGGTGGATCTTCATTAACCCCTCGGGTATCTCCATGCTATTGTCGGCACTGGAAGTAAACCAACCAATCAACCTGTATTTTTTATTCTGCTTTACCAACTCATCCAGTTCATCAATCAGGTCGGCTCTGGCACTGATATCATTTGTGATCGAAGATCTAAGGTATTTGGAATCGCATGCCTTTTCTATGAAAATTTCGCTCTTCACAGTTCCTTTTCCAGGCAGTTTATATTGATTACCAAACAAATAACCGCCAAAATCCCCACCCTTCCTTTCCAGCAATGCACCATGTACTAAATGGTAAACGGATTTTATTGATGAGGTGTGATAATGTATTTTGCCAACAACAGACTCAGGTATGTTTACCTCATAATTAAAAGTGAAATACTCGTTGGGAAGCTCGTTGGAGAAAATCCCGTTTACCTGGGATTTTCCCTGTGGGCTCCTGGAATTTCTGCGTTCCAGAAAGGTTAGCCGTTCCTTAAGGATTTGTTTATTGCGGGTTGAACTCCAAATTGCCGATGCAAACACAAGAATGAGAACGGCGAGCAAGCCGGTCCATAAAAGTCGGTTTGACATGTACCAGGGTGTTTCCACCTGATCAGGCACTATCGCTGCTACGTCATTGTCAACCTGATCAATAGCGGATTGCAGATCATTTTGACCTTTAAGAAATGTGGCATGAAGATTCTCGATCTCCCTCACCGGCATTAATCCATAAATATCAATGTGATAGTTGTTCCATGTATTCTCATGAGCCAGCTTGAGATTTAGAAAAACCTTTTTGATTAATCCGTGACTTAAGATTAGTGAATCAACCCTTGGGCTATCCGGGTGATGGTCGTTCGCATCGGCTATTAACGTACTAATTTCCAGCGCAATCGAATTCTGCTCTTTGGTAATCAGGTTTAGAGAATCTACCTGACTATGGACAACAGGTTCAATGCGGATCCGAATAAGATTCCTCAAACTGTCATTTTTTCGCGTACGGGTTGAAGGATCGGAACCGGCAGCCAGGTCCGACTGCGAAATCCGATACTTTAAATAGGCAGTTCGAAGATCTATAATCAAATCATTATAGCGCTCCCGGTAAAGTTTTAAAGTATCGGCAGGCAAACTATCGGGATTGAGCAGAGCCCTTTCCTTTTCGCTACTTGCCGACAGTGCTTCAAGATCCTGGAGGTAATTCGGCCGATCGAGCTCATCGATGGATTTACGGTCCCCGAAATCTTTAACTTTAATACGTAACTTTTGATAATTGTCTGCCACTGTGCGCATTGTTGCTAAATTGTTAAGGGCAGCATTCATCTGTCGTTTATTATCTGCAGCAATATCTGTTTCGATAGCTGGCTTGCGGGATTTTACCTGGAAGTCCATCTTTAAGTCGTTAGTACCCTTAAGATCAATCAATTCCGATCTTCCAGACTCATATAATTCCCGGGTCAGAGCATATTGAAACCGCGCAGTAAGTTTAACTTCACCTTCGTATCCATTCAATACCTGCAGATTAAGTTTCCCTGAGGATTGAAAGATAAGGTTGAAGGTTTTTTTCTGTTCAAATGAGGTGCACCTGAACTGTTGCGCAGGCAGCATGTCAAAATCATATTTTGAAAGACAAAGAAATGGCATCTGGCTGATTTCGATGATAGGTTTCCCATCCTGGTCATACCAGATTACAGTAAAATCAAGTTGGTAAAGCCCGTCTCCCGGTTGCGGCAGGAGGTTAACGGTGATATTTCCTGCCATCTTTTTTTCAGACCGGTCAAGCCACGTAAAAGAAAATTTTCTCTCCTGAGCAACCACATTTGCTAACATGGAGACAATCAGGCATATGCTGATCAGATACTTCTTAGTAAAAAATTGCATATAACTCAATACATGTAATTTACGAAAGGTTTCCGATGATTCCTTTGCGTAACAAAAGTATTAAAATTTACTACGGATTCGTCAAAAACTATGGGCAATAGCAATCAGCATCCAAGCTCGATCAACTTATCATGAGCCCCGGTGATGTTCTTGACAAGGTCTCTTTTAATTCCCAGGAAATAGGCACGTGATTTTCCGTGGTTACCTGAGTCGAAATGGTTGATGCGTTCTAACAAATCTTCTTTCACAATAATGATCTCATTGATAATTTCCTCGTAAGCTGAGAAATCCTTTTCAGGATGCTCTTCCATACAAGCATAGCAATCCAGGATAACATCAGTAATCAGGTAATCGATATCCTTTTTAAGGTTTTTCTTACTGGCCATATCTATTTATGCATAATTTACTAAAATAAAGATAGAAATTTTTTGCTCAAAAGCAACGGTTTGCAAAAATTTTCATTCATTATCAGCGAATGTGAAAATTTGTTAAATCCATGACCGGATGGAAGGAGTACTCAACCGATTCAACAATTGCTCTCCGAGGGCCTGTTTTGCACCATTCAATAAGATTCCTGACAGAATCCGGGCTACCCTGTGCCACAATGTATACGGATTCATCCGGCAGGTTTTTTACATAACCTGTCAGCTTGAGGTTCTTTGCCATCAGGAGTGTTGAATAACGGTATCCTACACCCTGAACCTGGCCAATGACCTTAATTTTTGCCCTGCAATCAGACTCCATATCCATCCATTAACGCCGGACCAGGCCTCAGCGGCTAACGGTCTGTTTTACTCCGGATTGAATCCTCCGGATTAGCCGGAGCGGCGACCATTTTTTCCGGATCAGTTTTATCCTGATCAGCCTCAATCAAAACGCGCACAAAATAGACTCCATCAAGTGATACCGTTATACGGCACCAGAGAGTAGCCTTGTTCAGCGGTAAAATAAAGAGCAATTCTCTCGGTCGGCTCTTGATAATTTTACCGCCTGCCTTAACACATGCACGGTAATAACTCTCAAGAACTTCAACAGATGATATCTGCTTATCGACCTGGTTCTTACTATTCCATACTTCAATTTTCAGATCCCAGAAGGGTCCCATAACCTTTTGCCGGAACAAGGTATCCTTAACATTCCAGCTAAACTCCAGGTGATCATATTTACTATGTTGAATCCGGGTAATCACTGATTGAGGCAAGTAGTTAATACGTGGTGGCAGGGCGATTGAGTCGACAAATTTCTCATAAACGGCAATCGGTTTGGTGTCGAACTGAATTTTGTTTACAAAGGGGACTTCCCTGATCAGCCTCAACCGATATGCCTTATCGCTTGTAAGCACTAATCGTCCCCATACGTTACCGGCATCCGAAGGAATTACAAAATGGACCTGGAGCGTATCCTGAAAAAACACACTACCCTTATTTTCAACAATCTGGTTCACAACAAATTCCTTAAATTTCCTTTTCTGACGGAAGACAGAATCATAGGTGTAAGAAATCTCCCAATAATGGCCCATGGCCTGACGGTTGTTTTTCCCGGCTTCATCCCTGATATCCAGGTAATTGAAGTTGTTATACTTCGACACTTTACCCGGTGTTCCCTTGTAGGGTTTAAAATAGGGTGGTTCGGGAAAGGTCTCTGTCTGGGAAAAGCCACTAATTGCAGGTAACAGAAAGAAGGAGAAGGTCAAAAAGAATATTTTGGGTTTCATGGTTGTTCAGTTAAACTTTTCGAAGAATTTTGGTCTGGTTTTCACCTCCGTTGAGGAGATATAGCAAAGGAAGCGGGCGGTCGATGTTTTCCCGGAAAGATGGTTTGGCCTGCCATGGGGTAACCGAAAAAACGTTGGCGAGATCCATCCAGAATTGCAGCCGGGCCGCCGGGAGATTCCAGGTCATGTGCAGATGGTTGGCAGGGGCATAGTGCTTATACTCAGCCATCGAGGCAAAGTCGGGCGTAATAAAGGTATGAGGCCAGGTGGTAAATACACCAATCACGGGTATCGCCTTGGTTGTTTCGCTATTAGATGAGATACATCGGGCTTCCATATACTGATTCTCTTTTCTTAAATTTACCGCTAAAAATATACATTTTCGGCAATCCATTTATCATATGATCCGACAGCTCATCCTCACCGAAGATGGTTCACATACAATTTTTGTCCCGGAAATGGGCGAACACTATCATTCCATTCACGGTGCAATCCAGGAGAGCCGCCACATTTTTATAAAAAACGGCTATGATAAAGTGCTGGCAGATTCAATCTCAATCCTTGAAATCGGCTTCGGTACCGGCCTGAATGCCCTTCTTACCTTGTTGGAGTCAATCACTGATAACAAGTCTGTTAATTACGAAACCTGGGAAGCTTTTCCCCTGTCAGCAGAGGAATCCCGGCTGCTCAACTATCCGGATATCCTGAAATCCGGGCATGAGCTTTTCAATGAACTTCATAAAGCGGTATGGGGAATTGAGGTACCAATCACCTCCTTATTTGTACTGAAAAAAGTTCGGGATGATATTCGTAACTTTAATTCTGACCGGATATTCGATCTGGTCTATTTCGATGCCTTCGGTCCTGATTATCAGCCGGAATTGTGGGATACCGGGGTTTTTAGAAAAATAGGTGCATGCATGGAAAATAATTCCAGACTGGTCACCTATTCCGCCAAGGGACAGGTGCGGCGAAACCTCAGGGAAGCCGGATTCATCGTTGAGAAAGCTCCGGGACCACCGGGTAAAAGGGAGATTACCATTGCGATTAAAATGTAATTTATGCAAGCTAAAAATTTCACATCAGTGTTTCTGGCTGGATTGGTAGTCCTGATAGGGTTGGCCTTTCTGCCGATGCCGGTTTCCGGTCAGATTGAGAATCACCTGATCCTTAAAAAAAATGGCTATCTGAATAAGCTTCACTTCCTCACAGGTGATCCAATCACATTTCTTCGGGAAGGCAATAAGTATCCGGAAGAATCTTATATACAAGGTATTGGCACCGATTTCATCGTAATTTCCGGGCAGGTGATCCCGATTAATAAAATTACTTTCCTGATCTGGTATCGGACTGGTTTCAATTTCGCAGGTTCCGGAAAAGCCCTCATGATCGCTTCACCGAAGAATCCTGATTCAATTTGCTGTATTTTTTACCGTAAAAGAAATAGATGCAGAATCCGATAGCCATCCAGATGAAAAGTCTTAACCAGGTATCAAGTGGAAGTGCAACCATCTGGAGGAAACAGATCGATGCACCTAACATTGGAACCAATGGTACCCAGGGTGTTTTAAAAGGCCTGTGAAGATCAGGTCTGGATTTTCTTAATATAAGCACACTTATACATACTATTATAAAAGCGAGCAACGTGCCTATGGAAACCAGTTCCCCAAGAATGCTTATCGGAAGAATACCAGCTATGATCATTGCTACCGATCCGGTAATAATCGTACTAACATGTGGAGTCTTAAACCTTGGATGAACCTTCGAAAATAACGGAGGTAACAGACCATCCTTTGACATTGTGTAAAAGATCCTTGGCTGACCAAGAAGCATTACAAGGATGACAGAGCTTAATCCGGCAATCGCTGCAATTTTTACTATTGGTCTCAGCCAGAACATCCCTTTGCCCATAGCATCAACACCCACGGCTATAGGATCTGCAACATTTAGAGCGGTATAGCTGACAATACCTGTTAGTACAATAGCAACAAGGATATAGAGAATTGTTGAAATTCCAAGTGAAGCAAGGATCCCGATCGGCATGTCCCTTTGAGGATTCCTGGCCTCCTGGGCTGCTGTTGATACAGCATCAAAACCAATATAGGCAAAGAAAATAACTCCTGCTCCGCGAAGGATCCCGCTGATTCCAAATTTTCCGAACTCTGCGCCATATGCCTTCAGCCATGCCCAGAGCGATCCGTACTCAGAGATCGGAGTAGTTTCAACTTTATTTGCAGGTATGAAGGGATGCCAGTTAATCGATTTGATAAACATGAAACCTATTGCAACAAAAAGAATGATGACCGATACTTTGGTGATTACCATGATATTATTGAAATTGGCCGATTCCCTGATACCTATTACCAGTAACGTTGACAGCAGGGCAACAATAAACATGGCAGGCAGGTTAAGCACGCAAGTAACATGAGCCAACGAATCGACATTTATACCTGTAGCAGCAAGAGTCTGTGTAAATGTATCTGTAAGGGCTTTCCATCCCATTTCCGGTACATCTACCATTACGGTGCCGGTTGCTCCGGTAAACTGCGGGGGTAAATTGATATTAAGGTCTCTCAGAAAACTTACAACATACCCCGACCAACCAACCGCAACTGTCGAAGCCGCAAAGAGATATTCAAGAATAAGGTCCCATCCAATTATCCAGGCCATAAATTCCCCAAGTGTGGCATACGAATATGTATAGGCACTTCCTGCTATCGGGATCATCGAAGCAAATTCAGCATAGCATAATCCGGCAAAACCACATGCCAGGCCAGAAATAATAAATGAAATAACGATTGCCGGACCGGCATACTGGGCAGCAGCCTGACCAGTTAAAACAAAAATTCCGGCACCAATAACAGCTCCGATCCCTAAAGTTGTAAGATTCACTGCTGATAAAGATCTTTTTAATCCATGGCTGTCACCTTTAGATTCCGCCATGAGTTGGTGAAAGGGCTTTAGTCTAAAAAGCTTGTTCGTCATTTCGGTTGATTTTAGAATTATTACATGTCTACTTGGTATGTTTTCAAGATTCCCTAAAAGTGTAATTATTTATCCGGTTGTACAAATCCATCCGGATGTTGCTCAACAGAGCTACCAGGATAATTTTACCACTGTTATACCGGTACCGCCGAATCGTATGTCTTCATCTTCATAGCGGCTCACCACATCGACACCGGAGAGGTAATCGCGGATGAGGTGCCGGAGGATTCCATCGCCTTTGCCATGAAGGATCCTTAATTCTCCGGATCCCACCATAACCGCTTCATCAATGAATTCGGTGACCTTCCGCAGTGCCTCATCGGCGCGCAAACCGCGGATATCCAGGCTGGGCGAAAAAGATAGCCGGCGATTATCCATATCAACCCCGGTAAAGCTCGTACCATAGCTTTTCATTCCGGTAGCCTTCCTGAATTCGTTCTCCGAGACCGGCTCGGCTTGATCGGCAGGAATGGTCGTTATCATCTGCCCCATGGCAACCAGCAGACTTTTTCCCCGGGTTTCCAGAATTTCAGCAAAGATCTCTTTGTCTATTAACCGGATCTTACTACCAATATTCCAGGGAGTTACAGGATCCTGTACCTTTACCGGAACCGGAGGCTCCTCGCGAAGGATTTTCTTTCTCACTTTCCGATTTTCATGTTCGGCTTTCTCGAGGCGTTCTGCACCTTTGGCGAGTGTTTGATCCATCTCCGCCTTCACCGAGTCACGCAAAGACTCAAGGCTTTCCCTGATATCTTTAACCCGCAGTTTTTCAGCCTGCGATTCACGAATTTCCCGGATCGACTGCTCGATTTTTTTATTGATCCCGGATAAGATCTCTTCAGATTTCTGCCGCGTTTCCTGAATAATCCTCTTCCGTTCTTTTTCTGTGGAGGCAAGAGTCTCGGAATACTTTGCCAGCAATTCATCGATCTCTTTGGAGCTTTGCCTGATTTTCTGACGTTTGTTTTCCCAGTAGCGCTTGTCTCTGGATATTTCCCTGAGATGCTTGTCGAATTGAATATGATTGTCGCCGACCAGTTCGGAAGCCTTCTGAATCACCTGGTCAGGCAGGCCGATATTCCGGGCAATTTCAAAGGCAAATGAGCTGCCGGGTTTTCCGGTTTCCAGCTCAAACAGGGGCTGCATGCGTTGCACATCATATCTCATGGCCGCATTGATTACTCCATCGGCTGAGGCAGCGTAATGTTTCAGATTGGAATAATGGGTGGTTATCACCCCGTAAGCTCCCGTTGCAGCCAATTCGCTCAGAATGGATTCAGCAATGGCTCCGCCAAGCTGGGGTTCGGTACCCGCTCCAAATTCATCAATCATAAACAGTGTGCGGGCTCCGGCCTTCTTCAGAAAAAATTTCATATGATGCAGATGCGAACTGTAGGTGCTCAGATCGTTCTCAATCGATTGTTCATCACCGATATCCAGGAGGAACTGGTCGAACATGCCGGAACTTGAACCTTCCTGAACCGGAACCAGAAAACCACATTGAATGAGATATTGAATCAAACCGGCAGCTTTCAGGCAGACCGATTTCCCTCCCGCATTCGGTCCGGATATCAGCATGATTCTCTGTTTGTTATCCAGGTGGATATTTTGCGGGACCACTTTTTTCTGTTCCAACCTGAAAACCAGATCCAGTAAAGGATGCCGGGATTGTTCCCAATGAATGAGCGGATCTTCGTGTAATAAAACCTGACTGCCTTCCCACCTGATGGAAATTTTAGCTTTTGCCCGGGTAAGATCGAACCCGGCAATCACACTATTCCAATTCTCCATTTCAGGAAAATAAGGCCTGAGCTGATTGGTCAGTTCAACAAGAATCCGCACGATTTCGCGCTGTTCGGCCATTTCCAGCTCACGCAGCTCATTGTTAATCTCTACCAGTTCGAGCGGCTCAACATAGGCTGTACGTCCTGTTGCAGATACATCATGAATTAAACCCTTGATGCGGCGCTTATGGGTAACCGGGATGGGTATCACCAGACGGCCATCACGTATGGAGGCCTGAACGTCCTTTTCAATCCAGCCTTCACCCCGGGCCTGCTGAAGAACCGCATCCATTCTCCTGCCTATACTCGCCTGTAAATGAACCATTTCATGACGGATACGCTTGAGATCCGGTGAAGCCTGGTCTCTCACCTGCCCTATCTTATTAAAAATCTGGTCGAGTTTTTCCTGAATGAATGGAAAAGTTTTCAGTTGTTTTGATTTTCCCCTGGTTACCGGTAAAATCCCGGGCGGTTGTTTTTCGAAAAAAACCTCTATTTGCCGCACCGATCCTAACATTCTGCGTACATCGAGCCACTCAGGAACATCCAGGAAGGATCCGGGTATCCGGCCTTTCCTGATTGCATTCCGGATATCCACCGGCGCCAGTTCGGGAAAATCCGAATGGTGTAAAATGATTTCTGCAAATTCAACCACATCCTGCTGCATGGCCTTGACTTCCTGAAAATCAGACGAGGCATGCATGGATGAAGCCAATTCCTGGCCTAAAGGAGTTACACACAGGTCGACAACTTTCTGCCGGACCTGACTGAAACCGATTTTATCTTCAAATGTATCCGGATAAACCAATTTGCTATCTTTTATTTCGCCTGTAAAAATAGCAATTCAAAAGCGGTTTACGACATGTAAGGGTTGAGTGCACGCAACAGGTGCGCCGGCTTGATGGGTTTAGGAATCGTAGTCAGGCAGCCAAGATCACGGCAGATTTTGTCCAGTGAGGATCCTTCAAAAGGAATAATGGCAATGATGGGAATCTCCGGAAGCCTTGAAGTGAGGAAATTAATGGAATCTTCGACGGTTGCATCATCCAGTTGGGCCGATGCAATAACAGAATCAACCGGGTTATTTCTATCCAGATAGTTTAACGCTTCTTTCATGGATTTTGCCCAAAACAGGTTAACCCTGGTCTGCCTCAATATCATTTCTATATTCAGATAAACCATCTCTTCTGGCTCCAGCACCAGAATTACCTTGCCGTTCCAGTTATCCGGCCATGGCAATTCGCCGGTTTCCGACAGTTCAGAAATCAGGCCGGGCTCTACTGGTATTTCCGGAGGAGGAATTGGAATAACCGATGCCGGTTTTCCATAAATATCTAGTAATGATTCTGATATCGGATGTTCTTCGAGCTGGCTCACCGGCAATGACACGAAGAAAGTTGAACCGGCACCGAGGCTCGATTCCACACTAATCCGGCCACCCATCAATTCGGTGAGGCCTTTGCATATAGCCAAACCCATTCCGGTTCCTCCGTATTCCTGTCGTGTACCTGTTATTACCCGGCTGAAACGTTCGAAAATCATTCCCTGTTTCTCAAGTGCTATCCCAATTCCGCTGTCCTGAACATAAAACAATAAAACATCGGGACTTTCTATTTTCACCCCAAACTCAATAAAACCTGAAGTCGTAAATTTCACGGCGTTTGCCAGTAAAAGGCGCATGATCCGGTTGATCTTAGCCCCATCGGCCATGACTGACCAATCTATATTTTCCCTGATTCCATTTACCAGAAGTTGAACATCTTTTTTGCCGGATTCCTGGAGATTTTCGTTAAAGTAGGAAAACAGCTCTGCAAGAAGTCGGGTAATGGATATCCGTTGGTTTTCCTGAACAATCTGACCGGCATCCAGTTTTGAGATATCAATGATATCATCAATCAATTGCAGCAATGAATGTCCGCTGTTCTTGATGTGTTCAATAAACTCGTTGCGCTCCTCATTACTCACCTCCGCATCATTCAACAAGTTTGAGAATCCGATAATGGCATTCATCGGTGTCCGGATCTCATGTGACATGTTAGCCAGAAAGGCTGATTTAAGATTATCCGCCTGTTCAGCACGGACTTTGGCTTCAATGAGCTTGATTTCAGTAAGTTTTAACGAAGTAATATCGTGAAATACCAGCATTTTACCCAGAACTCCACCCCGCCTGTCGAACAAAGGATTAATATCGAGAAGGTAATAGAATACATCGCTGCCAACCTGGATTTGCAAATCCTGGTGCTTCCGCGAATAATATTTCAGGTTTTCCAGCACATCATTATACGACTGGAAAACTGTTTCAGCAGGCTGCCCTGCGACCTTTGAGATTGAAATCCGGAATATTTTCTGGGCCGATGAATTAATATCCAGAATGAGATTCTTACTATCCAGAACGATCAATCCGTCAATCATTCTATCTACAACGGCTCTGCGAGCAATCATAACAATATTGCTGAATCTGTTATAATAGACTGGTCCCGCTGCAGACTTCCTTTTCATCCATCCATAGATCATCAGGATAGAGAAAAATGTAGCCAGCATTAACAGCGGCAGAATAATTTTCCAGGCTTGATATGTTGTATCTGGTCCCACTTTTTCCAATTAATTCCAATAACTTCCATATGCTGGAAGATTATGGGAATATTAAACTCATTTCTTAAGGTTCAAGACTAAAATTTGATAATATTTAACTGATTCATTACTTGCGATTTAAATCATTTTAGCACCTCTTTTTCATATAGTATTAACCATATTTTTTAGTTTCCTGGAAAAATCTGCCAATAATGATGCCATTTATTTTTCTTTGCATATATGGAAAAGCATCCTTTTTCTTACCGGCACATCATTTGGGATTGGAACGGCACCTTGTTGGATGACAAGTGGCTTTGCATTGAATCGATCTGTACCTTACTACTTGACAGAAATCTGCCGCCGATTGATGAAGAAAAATATGCAAGGATCTTCCGGTTCCCGGTTAAAGAATACTACCAGGAAGCCGGTTTTGACTTTATCCATGAGCCATTTGAAGTACCGGCCATGGAATTCATCCGGATTTATGACAGCCGGAAGAAGGAATGCTGGAAGAAATGACCCTCCATTTTGGAATAACTCACTATTTCGAGAAAATAAAAGGCCTCGACAATCATTATGCTCACGGTAAAGGGGATTTGGGACTGGAATTGCTGTCAACCCTAAATGCACCTGCGGATTCAATTGTTATGATTGGAGACACCTGCCACGACAAGGAAGTTGCTGATATATTGGGTGTTGCCTCGATTTTATGCACCAATGGCCACTTCCCGGAAGAAAGGCTGATTAATTGCGGCGCCCGTCTGATTGGGAATCTGGATGAACTGGCAACTATGATATCAGGTATTTAATCCCTTCATGGTCAGCTGAATTCTCTTTCGTGACGAATCTACCTCAAGAACCTTAACCTTAACATGTTGATGAAGTTTAACCACCTCGGCAGGGTCAGTAATAAATTTATCAGCCATTTGGGATACATGAACCAGTCCGTCCTGTTTGACACCGATATCCACAAAGGCTCCAAAACGGGTGATATTGGTTACTATTCCGGGAAGCAGCATCCCCGGTTTTACATCTTCGATCTTCTGAACCTCCTGTGAAAACTCGAAATGTTTAATCTTTCCGCGAGGATCCCGGCCTGGTTTGCTCAGTTCGTTGAGAATATCCACAAGCGTCGGCATTCCAATTTCAGGAGTTACATATTTTTCAGGCTTAATCATTGCTCTTTTAGCCGGATCGTGAATGAGATCGGCAACTGAGCACCCGACATCAGCCGCCATCCTCTCGACCACCGGATACGTTTCAGGATGCACCGCACTGTCATCCAAAGGATTAACTGCACCACGAATTCTGAGAAACCCGGCAGCCTGTTCAAATGACTTGGCTCCCAGGCGGGGAACTTTTTTCAGCTCCTCACGGCTTTTGAAAGGACCATTCTCTTTTACGTAGGCAGCTACATTTTTTGCCAGGGCAGTACCCAGTCCTGAAACATAGGTAAGCAAATGGCGGCTTGATGTATTCACCTGAACTCCAACACGATTAACACAACTGATCACCACGTGATCCAGGCTTTCCTGCAATTTTTTCTGATCCACATCATGCTGATACTGTCCAACTCCGATAGATTTCGGATCGATCTTGACCAGCTCCGCGAGTGGATCCATCAGGCGCCGGCCTATAGAAACCGATCCCCTGACGGTGACATCGTACTCCGGGAATTCCTCACGTGCAACATCTGAAGCAGAATACACCGATGCGCCATTTTCACTCACCACATACACCTCTATGTCGCGGTCGAAACGGATATAATTTTTGATGAAATATTCCGTTTCCCGGCTTGCTGTCCCGTTACCGATGGCAATTGCATCCGTTTTATAGGCATCAACCAGCGATTTAATCTTTTTAGCAGCAATGGAAGTCTCACGCTGGGGGGGATGAGGGAAAATTGTCTCATTATGTAAAAGGTTTCCCTGGCGGTCGAGGCAAACGACCTTGCATCCCGACCTGAATCCGGGATCGACAGCAAGGATGTTTTTTTCGCCCAGCGGTGGCATCAGGAGCAGCTGCTGAAGATTATCCGCAAAAACCTTTATAGCCTCCTCATCGGCCTTGTCTTTGTATATATTCCTATATTCCGTTTCTATGGAAGGTTCCAACAAACGGTTATAGCTATCCTTAGCAGCCAACCGAACCTGTTCGGCATTAAGATTCCGTCCCCTGACCA
This sequence comes from Bacteroidales bacterium, assembly GCA_041658425.1. Lineage (GTDB taxonomy): Bacteria > Bacteroidota > Bacteroidia > Bacteroidales > UBA12481 > UBA12481. The sequence goes on from JBBAAF010000021.1 coordinate 23,936, forward strand.
CTGAACCGTTAATCCTTTCAATTGCCTGAAATTGATCGGGTTGTATACTCACGCGCAGAAATCCCTCCCTTTCACCCCTGAAAAGGGCCATGAGCCGATGCGAAGGACATTTGCGAAGTGGTTCACAGAAATCAAAATAATCAGAGAACTTGACTCCCTCCTCCTCCTTTCTCTTGACGACAGTTGAAATAACATAAGCTTCCCGGTCAAACAGATTTCTTAAAATATTACGTACCCGCTGGTCTTCATTGATCCATTCGGCAATTATATCCCTGGCGCCATCCAGTGCTTCCTCTTCGGATGCCACCTGATCGTTCAGAAATTTCCCTGCCATTAGAATGGGATCGCCATCGCGCTGAGCCATTATCATTTTGGCCAGTGGTTCCAGTCCTTTCTCCTTAGCCTTGGTTCCCCTGGTTTTCTTTTTCGGCTTATAGGGCAGATAAAGATCATCGAGCTCAGTCATAGTATTTGCCTGCCTGATTTTTTCCTCCAGTTCGGAAGTCAGCAAACCCAGGCCGGTAATGGTTTCGATGATGGTATGCCGCCTGTCATCCATTTCAACCAGTTTTTCTGATTGCTTTTTTATATCCATCAGGGCAACCTCATCGAGGCTTCCGGTTTTCTCCTTACGATATCGACTGATAAAAGGAATAGTAGCAGCTTCTTCAAATAAGTGAAGGGCATTCCGGATCTGCCATTGTTCAACATTCAGGTTTGCGGCGATGATCTTTACGTGGTTGTCGTTCATGGGATTAATTCGTTTGATCGTCTGACAGATAAAACACCTTTAGTTCGTTTGATACGGTTCATTATGGTTTCCAGATGCGGCCTGTCCTGCACAATCAGAGTATACATGCCTTCAAACTGGCCATCCTTTGATACAAGGTTCATGGATCGCATGCTGACCTTCAGGTCAGATGAGATAAGCCGGCTGATTTCGTTGACTACCATTATATTATCTTTTCCGGTAATCAGGACATTGACTGTGAAGCCTCCTGCAGCTCCATGGGAGTCGGTCCAGCGCACCTTAACGATCCGGTAAGGGTAGCGCTCGATCATCTGATGGGCATTGGGGCAATTCACCCTATGGATTTTAGTTCCCTCTTTGACAGTAACAAAGCCATATACTCCATCACCAAAAATCGGATTGCAGCATTTCGCCAGTTTGTAGTCCACATTACCCAGAGTATCATCAATAATCAGGTAATCCTGTGTTTGAGAAGTGGTTTTCACAAAACTGTCAACCGTTTTTATGGTCGACAGTTTCTCTTTGAGGAGCTCAGCAGGTGCTTTATCCTTAAGATATTCCCTTATCGATGCCAGATCGATTTTATTCTCCGAAAGTTGCTGGTAGAGTTCGAGTGCATCTTTAAGATTCAGCCAATTAACAATCCGCTGAATCGTTGACATATCATATTTAATTCTCCACTGGCTGAGCTTCCGCGTGAGCATTTCTTTGCCCAGATCGGCATCCTGATAATCAGCCTGTTTTAGAAATCGTTTTATCCTGGCCTTTGCTTTTGAGGTGAAAACCCAGTTCAGCCAATCTGTTTTGGGTTTTTGCTGCTGGGAAACCGTCACTTCCACCTGGTCCCCGTTGACCAGCTTATGGCGGATAGGCACCATCTGGCCATTCACCCTGGCGCCTGTACAGTGGTAACCCACATCGCTGTGAACGGCGAAAGCGAAATCCAGTACGGTGGAACCAGCCGTCAGTTTCAGCAGATCGCCCTTGGGGGTGAAAATATAGATCTGGTCGGAATAGAGTTCAGTCTTAGCCTTTGATTCTCCGGTACTGCCTGAATCCTCTGAAGTCTCCAGTGCATCGCGTATCTGGGAAAGCCATTCGACTCCTTCGGCATCGCCTTTGTTCTCCTTATATCGCCAGTGTGCGGCATGTCCCTTTTCAGCATATGCATCCATCCGCTGCGTCCGGATCTGCAACTCCACCCAGCGTCCTTCCGGCCCGATAACAGTGGTATGCAGGGATTCGTATCCATTCAGTTTGGGAGTAGAAATCCAATCCCTTAACCGGTTGGGATTGGGCTGATAAAGATCGGTTACAATGGAATAAACCTGCCAGCAGTCAGCTTTTTCATTTTCCGGTGGATTCCTAAGGATGATCCGGATGGCAAACAGGTCATATACCTCGTCGAATTCCACCGACTGGTGAACCATTTTTCTCCAGATGGACGGAATTGACTTTGTTCTGCCCTTGATATCACAATGATAACCTTTTGCCAGCAGCTCGCGTGTTAACGGATTGATAAAACGGGCAATATATTCATCACGATTGGATCGGGTTTCGGCCAGGCGGCGCGAAACCTCCCGATAAATATCGGGCAGGAGGTACTTCATCGAGGCCTGCTCAAATTCATTCTTGATCAGGTACAAACCCAACCGGTGAGCAATCGGGGCGAACAAATCGCCGGCATCGTGTGCCAGTTTCAACCGGATCTCCTCAGGCAGACCCTCGATCGAGCGGATCTCCTGCAGGCGTTCACCGGTTTTTATAAGAATCACCCTTACATCATCTGAAATACTGAGCAGGAGCTTTATGAATTTATCGGCATGGATTTTTGTCCGGCTGGTATTTAGCCTTTCGATTTTCTTCAATCCATCGAGAATATTTACCAGGGGCATGTCGAAATTCTCCGCTACCTGTGCAGAATTCAACCAGCCATTGTTATAGGGAATCGTAAGCAGGCAGGCGGCATGAGAGGTATCGCCCAAACCCAGTTCGTTGATTATTATCGGGGTTAATTCCGATAGTTTAATCCGGATTTGATTGGCTTCCGGCTCAGGAATAGCAGCCAGAAAATTGTTCAGCCACTCCTGCGCCCGTTCGGGAAGATTAACTTCCTGCGTATTCATGGTGTACCGTTTTGAATCAGCTTCAGATAAATTTCGAGAGAAACCCAGGCATCGGTGGCTGCATAAACCATTTGTGCTTCGGTAAGAGTATCTACCTCCCAATTTGACAATTGCTGTGACTTGGAAATGCGGAAACCCAGAACGATCGCGGCCATTTTCTTAACCCCGATATTTTTGATTCCGTAATTCTTAACGATATCCTGAAGGTCGATAAATCCTTTTGTTTGATGCGGATAGACAGCCTTTAATGCCCGGATGTCCTCATGGATTGCCGCACCTATTTTCAAAGGGCTGGTCTGCGTCAGCAATTGCCCGAGCCCCGGGAAATGGCCCAGTTTATTCATCCGGAATAAAAAAGCCTCATTGCGGGTAGCGAGCTGCAGCAATGAAACCGGATTCAGTCTCCCCTTTTTAAAAGTAGGCCTGGTTTCGGTATCGAAACCAACAATTTTAGAAAACGACAACCTGCGGATAGCTTCAGCAGCTTCCGTCGGGCTGGAAATAACATGAATTGTACCTTCAAAACTCCTCAGGGGTAATGAGTTCAATTCATCATGCTCGATATGACTGGCGAAATTCATCAAATGATCGTGGTTAACCGGTCCAAATATATCCGTTTTATTCTTCTTCACCGATCCATTTCAGGAATCCGTCAGACCAGCCTATCCATTTTTGTTCAAACATATCATCCAGAACACGGGCAACTTTATCAGGATCCGCCACAACTTTAACAATTAATTCCTGTACCGTAAGGGACCCGGATTGAATGATTTCACGGATCTGACCAGCTATCAGATCATGATCGTACCGGTTGAGAGGTTTGTCCTCGCTTTCCATGCAAACATCACACTGTCCGCACCGGAACGGATCTTTTTCGCCAAAATACATCAGAAGCATCTGGCTTCGGCACCGGTGATCCTCTGTGGCATAATGGATCATGGTATCCATGCGCATCCTGGTTAATGATTCCTGTTCCTCATACTCCTTTTTCGGAAACAGCAATGATTTATCGGTCAGGCGTTCAGCAGTAAAAATAATCTGCGGGGTCTTTTTGGGCTTGATGTAATATAATATGCCCATGTTGTTGAGGGTGGTTAAAACCGTAACGATGGTTTGAACCGGCACCTTTGCTTTAGCCGCCAGGTTATACTCATCGATCCTGACAAAATCAGAAAACATTCCGGAATAAACACGGAGGAGGAGTTTTATCACACCATCGTACCCCTCATTGACTATCTGAAATTTATACAATTCATCACGGTCGACCCGGAAATGCACACGTGCAGGGAGGTCTATATCTTCGGTAAGCTCAATATATCCTGCCCGTTCCAGGTGTTTTAGAGCGTGAAATGCCACGAGTGAGTGAAAGCTGAATTTAGAGCAGAAGTCCATCAGGTCGAAATCAAAAACCTGATTTTTTCCGGAGCCTGGCACTACCTTAAAATAATTGCCGAGAGCCTGATATACCCTGCGTATCACATCGATATCAGGAAATCGCACCAGGTGGCTTTTCTCGATGGATAGTTTATCGGCCGGCTGATACAGCAATACTGCATAGGCTTTTTTCCCGTCGCGGCCTGCCCTCCCGGCTTCCTGAAAATAGGCCTCGGGAGAGTCGGGCAAGTCCATATGGATCACAACCCTGACGTCCGGTTTATCGATTCCCATACCGAAAGCATTGGTAGCCACCATAATCCTGACCTTTCCACGGGTCCAATCCTCCTGTCGCACCTTGCGTTCCTTCTGATCCAGACCGGCATGATAGAATTGCGATGAAATCCCCTGTTTTGTCAGGAATTCAGCAATTTCCCGGGTTTTCTTCCGATTTCGGGCATAAATTATTCCGCACCCCTTTTGTTTATTCAGAATTCTAAGCAAATAGGTGGTTTTATCTTCTGTTTTTCTTACCAGGTATACGAGATTTTTTCGTTCAAAAGTTTGCCGTATCGTATTCTTTTCCAGGAAAAGCAGCTTTTCCTGGATATCATCGGCAACGGTAGGAGTAGCAGTTGCAGTTAATGCCAGAACAGGAATTCCCGGCAGGTATTCCCTGATTTTGGCAATTTGCAGATAGGACGGACGGAAATCATATCCCCACTGCGAGATACAATGCGCCTCATCAACCGCAATTAGATTCACCTTCATGCTTTCGAGCCGTTTCAGAAACAGATCGGTTGATAACCGCTCGGGAGAAAGGTATAAAAACTTATAATCTCCATATATACAGTTGTCTAACGCGATATCAAGCTCGAATTTGGTCAGGCCTGAATGGATAGCAACGGCCCGGATATTTCTCGACTTAAGGTTCTCAACCTGGTCCTGCATCAGGGATATCAGAGGGGTAATCACCAGGCAGATACCATCCCGTGCCAGAGCAGGAACCTGGAATGTTATTGATTTGCCGCCGCCGGTAGGCATTAAGGCCAGGGTATCCTTGTCCTGCATGACAGAGCGTATGATTTCCTCCTGCAACGGCCGGAAGCCGGTGTAGCCCCAGTATTGCGACAGTATTTTCCGAAAGGTCTCCAATTCAGTAAGAAATTTGTAATTTAGCACAAATTTAGCAGAACATAAAATCTCCGATATGTCGTTTGTTTCAGATAAAGTTGAATTTGAAGGTTTGACCTTCGATGATGTATTGTTAATACCAGCGTATTCAGAAGTCATGCCACGCGACGCGGATGTAACGACGCGGTTCACACAGAAAATTCTTTTAAACACTCCGATAGTATCCGCCGCGATGGATACCGTAACTGAAGCAGCGATGGCCATGGCCATTGCACGGGAAGGGGGAATTGGCGTCATTCACAAGAACATGTCGATCGAAGAGCAGGCCCGGCAGGTAGTGTCGGTCAAGCGTGCAGAAAACGGAATGATCATGGATCCGGTCACTATTCATCCGGAACAAACTGTCGGAGATGCCCGCCACCTGATGACGGAATTCAGGATTGGTGGAATTCCGGTCGTCAATGACCAGCATGTATTGGTCGGTATCGTTACCAACCGCGATCTTCGTTTTGAAAAGGACGACAGCCGACCGATCCGTGAGGTAATGACCAAAGATAATCTGATTACCACATCCGAAACAGCTAATCTGGATACTGCCGCTGATATCCTGCAGAAGAATAAGATCGAAAAGCTTCCGGTTGTAGATAAAAATTACAAACTGATCGGCCTCCTGACTTATAAAGATCTGACTATAACCAAAGACCGGCCGAATGCGTGCAAGGATGAGCGCGGACGGTTACGGGTAGCTGCAGCCGTAGGGATTGCCGCCAACACACTTGACCGGGTTGCTGCACTCGTTGGTGCAGGGGTGGATGCAATTGTAATTGATACGGCACATGGCCATACGAAACAAGTCATCGATATTCTGAAAAGAGCCAAAGCCAGATTCCCCGAATTCGAATTTATAGCCGGAAATATTGGAACCGGCGAAGCTGCAAAAGCTCTCTTAAAGGCAGGTGCTGCTGCTGTAAAAGTGGGAATCGGACCCGGTTCCATCTGCACAACCCGGATCATTGCCGGCGTGGGAGTCCCTCAATTGAGTGCTATTTATGAAGTAGCCAAAGCCTTACGAAACGATGATATTCCGGTTATCGCCGATGGCGGAATCCGGTATTCTGGGGATATTGTGAAAGCATTAGCCGCTGGAGCCGATTCAGTTATGACAGGATCCCTTTTTGCAGGCACGGAGGAATCTCCGGGAGAAACCATTATCTATCAGGGCCGTAAATTCAAATCTTACCGCGGCATGGGATCTATCGAGGCCATGAATAAAGGCTCAAAAGACCGTTATTTCCAAGATATTGAAGAAGATATCAAAAAATTGGTTCCGGAAGGAATCGCCGCCCGAGTGCCGTATAAAGGCACCTTAAATGAGGTTATTTATCAGATGGTTGGCGGATTGCGCGCCGGCATGGGTTATTGCGGTTCCAATAATATCAAAGAACTCCAAAAGGCCAGGTTCGTGAGGATAACAAACAGCGGCATCGTTGAGGGTCATCCTCATGATGTAACGATAACGCGGGAATCACCTAATTATTCGAGGGAAGCATAATTCCTATACCAAACGAATAAGTGAAACGTTCTATACAGGCAATTCTTATAAACCAAAAAATAATTATGAAGTACAGTTCTTGCTTACGTACCGTATTTGCAGTTATGCTGCTTTTACCCGGTGTAAAAGCCTTCAATCAGGAAGCCGTTCTGATGACCATCGGTGATAAACCAGTCTATGCCAGCGAGTTTACCCGGATATTGAATAAAAACAAGAATAACCTTACCGGCCAGAAACCTACTCTTCAGGAGTCTCTTGACATGTTTGTCAACTTTAAACTTAAAGTAAGGGAAGCTGAAGCTCAGGGGCTCGACACAACCGCTTCATTTAAAAAAGAACTGGCCAGCAACCGTGAGCAACTGACCAAGCCATACCTGATGGATCAGGAAGTAACCGGTGAACTCATAAAAGAAGCATACGAACGCAGCAAATGGGAAGTCCGCGCCAGTCATATCCTGATTGGTGTTAAACAAGACGCTCCTGCCGGGGATACCCTTCTGGCCTATCGTAAGGCCATGGCCGTTCGCGACAGGTTAATCAAAGGCGAAAAATTTGAAGATGTTGCCAAGGAAGTCAGCGATGACATCTCGGCTTCAACAAATGGTGGCGATATTGGATATATGCCTGTACTTCAAGTTGTTTATCCGTTCGAAACCGCTATTTTCACGATGAAAATCGGTGAACTTTCCATGCCGGTCCGCACCCAGTTCGGATACCATATCATACGGGTCACTGATAAAAAGCCGGCCCGTGGAAAAATCCATATTGCAACCATCTGGAAGGCATTCAATTACACAATGACCGATGAAGAAAAGGCTCAGGCAAAAGAAGAAATCCAAAATATTTACCTCCAGCTCAAGTCGGGTGCTGATTTTAACGACCTCGCCCGGAAATACTCAGATGACCGTACCATGGCTATCCGCGGTGACGCCGGCTTCTGGACCGGACCCAACCAGAAAGAACCTGCTTTTGACCAGGCAGCTTATGGATTAAAAAATCCCGGCGATATTACCGAACCGCTGGAAACGACTTTAGGATGGTTTATTATCCGGCTCCTTGAGAAAAAAGCCCCGGATACCTGGGAAGAGGCAAAATCTGTTTTATCCAACCAGATCGCGAGAGATATACGTTCTCAAAAAAGTGAGCAGGTAGTGGTCGACAAGCTTAAGAAGGAGTATAATTATCAATTGAACACTCAAAATCTTGAAGAATTCTACCGTTTGGTTGATCCTTCAATTTTTGAGGGCAGATGGGATGCAAACCCGGCTCTGCAAAAGGTGGGAGTGCTTTTCACACTCGGCAATATCACCGTCCTTCAAAATGAATTCGCCAAATATCTGGCCCTTAAAATGAAGAAGGGTACTGTGAGGACTATTGCAGAATTTGTGGATGAAAAATTCAATGATTTCGCTAAAGCCAGGATCCTGGAATTCGAAAAAACCCAGCTCGACCGTAAATATCCTGAATTCCGCGACCTATACCATGAGTTCCGCGATGGTAATCTGCTTTTCGAAATAACTGATAAAATGGTATGGTCGAAAGCATCCCGGGATACTATCGGCCTGGTTGCCTTCTTCATTGCCAATCAATCGAAATATATGTGGCCGCAAAGGCTTGATGCAGTTATTGTTTTTGCAAAAGGCGAAAACAATCTCCAGAAAATGGTTGAGGAATATCGTTCAGCCTTACAGAAGAAATGCAAGGACGGCTGCGATGGGGTTACCGTTCAGAATACCCTTGCTGAAGTGACTGCACGATACTCCGGCAATAGTTTCGAAGTGGAAGATAAATTATTCGCAAAAGGCGACAATTGGATGGTTGATCAGGTTAAATGGAAACCCGGCGCTTCCGATATCATCAATGAACAGGACACAAAAGTATTTGTTTGGATCAATAAGCTAATTGGTGCAAAACCTAAAAAACTGGATGATATTCGTGGTCAGGTTACCGCTGATTACCAGGATAATCTCGAAAAAGAATGGATTAAAGTTTTGAGAGAGAAATATCCCGTTAAAATCAATCAGGATGTGTTATCCAGGATTAAACTCTAAAACCAGCCTGATTAACCTCATTCTTCTGGTAATTCTTATACCGGTTTTTACTTCATGCAGTTCTCATCCTAAACGGAAAAATGAGAATCCGATTGCCCGTGCATACGGTAACTATCTGTATAAAAGTGATATTCAGGGATTGATACCCGCCGAAACGACTCCTGAAGATAGTTCCCGACTGGTAAAATCGTATATTGAATTGTGGATGAAGAAGAAAGCAGTGGTTAATAAGGCCGAATTCAACCTTACCGAGGCTCAAAAAAATATTGAAAATCTGCTGGATGAATACCGCACTTCGCTTCTCACCTATGAATATGAGAAACAAATGGTTGAACAAAAGCTTGATACCGTTTTGAGCGACAGCGAAGTTCAAACCTATTACTACCAGTATAAGCAGAATTTTCTCTTGCAGGATCCCATTGTAAAAGGCGTCTATTTCAGGATATTGAGAAGTTCAATCCGTATCAGGGAATTCCGCGAACTGGCTCATTCTTACGGGGACCTGGCTTATAAAAGATTGGTGGATTTGGGGGCCCAGGTTGCAGAATACACCGATTCCTTTGAGGAAAACTGGCTCTCTTTCCCGCTCCTGATGCAAAAAATGCCGGGCACCGTACAGGATCCAAAGCTGTTTCTGCAGCGGTATAAATATCTCGAAGCTGAGGATGACCAGTATTTTCATTTTGCACGGATCATCGATTATAAATTGCCCGGCGAATCTGCGCCGCTCGAATTTGTAAAACAGGAAATCCGGGACGTCTTACTCAACAAACGCAAAATGGACTTCCTCAAACAATTGGAAGAATCAATTTATAATGAAGCCGTTATACAAAACGATGTCGAAGTATATGAAAAATAAAAACGCCTTCTCACCATCCATTTTAAAAGTCCTTGTTCTGCTGGCATTCTTTCTCTTACCAGGCCTGCAAAAATCGCTCGAGGCTCAGGTAATCGGTCAGAATGATTCGCTTATCCTCGACAGGGTAGTGGCTGTTGTTGGGAAATTCCCGATTCTTCAATCGGACATTGAGAATCAGTTAATCGAGCTAAAACGGCAGGGATTTGCCATTCCCGGCGATCCAAAGTGCTATAGTCTTGAATCATTGCTGGTTAATAAACTCCTCATCATTCAGGCAGAGATTGATAGTGTGATGGTGACCGATGAAGAGGCCCAAAGAACGGTCGATTTAAAATTGCAGGAGTTCATAATGCAGGCAGGATCGCAGGAAAACCTGGAGAGTTATTTCAAAAAATCGCTGCTTGAAATCAAGCAGGATCTCTTCAAGCTTCAGAAAGACCGGATGATTGCTCAGAAAATGGAGGGGGAGATCACCAATAAAGTGGCAGTAACCCCTTCGGAAGTTCAGAAGTACTTTAAGCAGATTCCGGCCGCACAAATTCCTTTACGGCCCGCAGCTATGGAGATCCGTGAAATCGTGCTCAAACCGCTGGTATCTGAAGAAGAAATTACCAGGGTCCAGAACCGGTTGATGGAGTTCAGGGATCGGATTCAAAAGGGCGAAAGTTTCACTACCCTGGCTGTACTCTATTCAGAAGACAAGGGTTCAGCTCCACGCGGCGGTGAATTGGGAATGACCCCCAGAAGCCAGCTGGTACCTGAATTTGCAGCTGTCGCCTTTAATCTCAAAGGCAATGAAATATCCAGAGTGGTAAAAACAGAATACGGCTATCATATCATGCAATTGATTGATCGCCGTGGTGATGTGATAAACGTTAAGCATATCCTTATATCGCCAAAGCCTACGATCGAAGAAAAAATGGCGGTCCGCCAGCGGTTGGATAGTATTGCCCAGATGATCAGGGAAAATAAGATCAGCTTTGAAAATGCTGCATTGAATTACAGTACAGCTAAAGAAACCCGGGCCAATGGCGGTTTGTTGGTTAACGCGGGCAACCCGCAGGACCCGAACTCACAGAACGTAAACACCACGTGGTTCGAGCCGCAGGAGCTGAGTCCCGAAGTGTTCAATGCCGTTAAAAGCCTGAAAGTCGGTGAAATATCTAAAGTTATTGAAACACAGGACGATAGTAATTCGGTTGTCTTTAAAATTCTGTCGATAAAATCGAACAAACCTGCACACAAGGCAGATCTTAAGCAGGATTACCAGTATCTGCAATCCCTGGCACTAAATAATAAGAAGCAGAAAGAACTGACTGATTGGATTGAAAAGAAGCAGCAATCCATGTACATCCGGATTGACCGCGATTTCCAGGGATGCCAGTTTGAACATAAAGGATGGGTGAAGTAATATGGGTGATAAAGAAGCAGTTGACAAGTTAAAGAGCTCATATGAGCAGTTTTTTAATGAGATCCGGAAGGTAATTATTGGCCAGGATCAGGTTGTTGAGGAGGTTTTGGTAAGTATTTTCAGCCGGGGCCACTGTTTGCTGGTTGGCGTTCCGGGGCTGGCTAAAACTTTGCTGGTCACAACAATATCTAAAATTCTCGGATTGAATTTCAAAAGAATTCAATTCACCCCGGATCTGATGCCATCTGATATTATCGGAACAGAGATTCTCGATTCGAACCGGCAATTCAAATTTGTTAAGGGGCCCTTGTTTGCCCATATGATCCTTGCCGACGAGATCAACCGGACACCACCCAAAACCCAGTCCGCCTTGCTGGAAGCCATGCAGGAGAAATCAGTCACATCAGGAGGTATCCGTTATGTTTTGCAGGAACCTTTCTTTGTGTTGGCTACTCAGAACCCGATTGAGCAGGAAGGGACCTATCCCCTGCCGGAAGCGCAGCTCGACCGGTTCATGCTGAATATTCTGCTTGATTATCCGGCTTTTGAAGATGAAATCACGATTGTCAGGAGAACAACTTCAGATATTGAAGCTACACTTAATCAGGTTATTTCGAAGGAAGAAATCCTGTTTTATCAGGATTTAATCCGCCGTGTGCCGGTGAATCACAATGTTATTGAATGGGCTGTTAATCTCACTTCCAAAACCCGTCCGACCAGTCCCCTTGCACATTCGATGGCCAAGGAAAACCTGGTTTGGGGTGCAGGTCCGAGAGCATCGCAATTTCTGATTATCGGGGCAAAGACCCACGCTGTTTTGAACGGAAAATATTCACCCGATATCGAGGATGTCAGGGTAATTGCTCCGGCAATCCTGCGCCACCGGATTATCAGAAACTACAAAGCCGAAGCCCGGGGAATTTCGGTCGAAGATATTATCAATGAGATGCTGGCATAAACTGAGCATCATGGCAGCATTCGCGCTGTCATCATCCCTGGCCGGCCTGTCCCAGGAAACCCGTATCGTTGATTTCGGCGCTGATGTGATCTCTGTTGATCCCTCCATCGGCAACGGGATCAAACGCCTTCTTGGAAATGTCAGGATGTCGCATAAAAATCTGACGCTCACCTGCGATAGTGCCTATCTTGATGAAACAATCAATCAATTCAAGGGATTCAGCAGGGTTCATATTATTAAGGCAGATACGCTGCACGTTTATGCTCAGAAATTAGATTACAATGGCCAGACTGAACTCGCCCAGCTCGAAGGCAATGTACTGATGTACAATGGGAAAGAGACCCTTAAGGCTCCCAGACTCGATTATAACATGAAAGATGAGACTGCTGTGTATTACGGCGGTGGTCAGATCGTCGACAGTTTGAATACCGTGGAGAGTTTCTGGGGATATTATTATTTAAAGCTAAATCAATTCGTATTCAAGGAGAACGTAATTTTTACCAATCCCGACAATACCCTGTTTACTGACAGCCTGCGTTATAATTCCAAAAATGAAACCATGTCGTTTGAAGGTCCGACAGAGGTTTTCAGCGATACCAATTATATTGCTTGTAACCGCGGCTACTATGATTCCAGGAACAGGGTATCATCCTTCTCGAAAAATGTTTTTATGCAGGCAAAACAGCAGCTTCTCCGAACTGACAGCCTCATTTACAACCAGGCAGACAGTACCACGGAAGCCTTCTGTAACATCGTTTTGAAAGATACGGTGGAGAATATGATCATACAAGGGGAGCGTCTTTTCTATGACGAAACAAAAAACCGCTTTCAGGTTACTGAGGATGTTCTATATATCATGACCGGGGATAAGGATAGCCTTTTTCTTCACTCCGACACGCTGATTTCATCCCGTGAGGATGTGAGTAAATCCCGTCGTATTCAAGCCTTCCCGCATGTCCAGTTTTATCGGACAGATATCCAGGGACGTTGTGATTCATTGGATTACCTGGTTGTCGACAGTTTGATTCAATTATTCAAGGAGCCCGTTATCTGGCAGGATAACAACCAGTTAACTGCCGATACACTGGGCATTCGTCTTGGCCAAAAAGGAATTGACCGTATGGAAATGAGGAGTAGTGGGTTTATGATAACCCGTGAAGACAGCACGATGTATAACCAGATTAAGGGTAAGGAAATAATCGGATTTTTTCAGTCCGACCAGCTTCATCATGTTGAGGTAACGGGCAACGGGGAATCTCTGTTTTATCCGAAGGATGGGTCACAGATTATTGGACAGAATAAAGCTTTAAGCAGTAATATCCGGATTTATTTCGCCGATGGAAAGATTGACAGGATAGCGTTTATTACCGACCCGGATTCAAAGCTTACCCCGCTGAAAGACTTAGGAGTCAATGATTTGTATCTGGAAGGATTTAAGTGGTTTGATGAAAAGAGACCCAAGACCCGCGACGATATACGGGTGTGGAAATAAAACAGGCACCTCTCGGTGCCTGCTCAATTTTTAATATTCTTCCTCATTAAAGAAGAAATCGTCTTTGCTCGGATAATCAGGCCAGATATCTTCTATGCTTTCATAGATTTCACCTTCGTCCTCAATTTCCTGCAAATTCTCGATCACTTCGAGGGGTGCTCCGGAGCGGATACCAAAATCGATGAGTTCATCTTTGGTCGCTGGCCAGGGAGCATCTTCCAGTTTGGAGGCTAATTCAAGTGTCCAATACATATCTGTAGATTATTAGGGGCTAATTTTCCGCAAATGTAAATTATTTCCCATAATATGCAATAGGTCAACAAAATTGTTGATAACTAGCCAATAAGGTGACTATTTGGCTTATCGCTTTCGATATGTCCATCGAGCAATCGTATGATTCTTTGTGCCCGCTGTGCAATATCCTCTTCATGGGTTACCACGATAATAGTATTGCCCAGTTCATGGATATCATTGATGAGCTTCATGATGTCGACTGAAGTTTTGGAATCCAGGTTACCGGTTGGTTCATCAGCAAGAATAATGGAGGGATTATTGACCAAAGCCCTTGCAACGGCAACACGCTGACGCTGACCACCCGAAAGTTCATTTGGTTTATGGGTAACGCGGTCGGCAAGACCAACCTTATCCAGTACTTCAAGCCCCCGTACACGCCGTTCATGCTTGGGTACACCGCCGTAGATCAATGGAAGTATCACGTTTTCAAGGGCATCATATCTCGGCAGGAGGTTGAAGGTCTGGAAAATAAAACCGATTTCCTTATTCCGGATCACAGCCAGTTCATCATCTACCATCTGACTGACATCGGTGCCATTCAGAAAATAATGGCCGCTGGTGGGCGTATCCAAAGCACCAAGAATATTCATCAGGGTTGATTTCCCCGACCCCGAAGGCCCCATGACGGCAACATATTCACCTTTTTTTATCACCAGATCTATTCCGCGCAATGCTTCCACGATCTGAGATCCGACGATGTAATTTTTTACCAATCCCTTAAGAGAAATCATTTGTTCCATAATCAAAGCGGTTTGGGTGCAAAAATATCCGGTAAATCAGGATTCCGGACCACATCGCGGAATTATTAACAATATTTAACAAAGCCAACGATAACTGCTAAATTCGTCCGCCATGGATACCTTACTACAAACAGATATTAAGTTTTTACCCGGAGTTGGGCCCCGGCGTGCCGAAATGCTGTTTAACGAGCTCGGCGTGAGTACTTTCGAAGATTTGCTCAGGCATTATCCGTACAAATACACCGATCGCACACGGTTCTATACCATCAGCGAGATTAATTCAGATCAGGCTTTTATCCAGGTGCGCGGGAAGATCACCACCATGGACCTAGTCGGGAAAAGGCCAAAGCAAAGGTTATCCGCCCGTTTTGAAGACTCTACCGGATCCATTGAGCTCATCTGGTTCCAGGGCATAAAATGGGTTCAGCAAACGCTAAAATTCGGAGTGGAATATGTGATTTTCGGTAAACCGGCCCTGTTTAACGGCAAGTTTTCCATCATGCATCCGGAGATGGAGGAATCCGCCAAAACGGAGCAGGTTGCCTATCCTTATACCTACCAGGCAGCCTACCCCACTACCGAAAAAATGAAGAGCAATTTTCTGACTTCAAGGGTGATCCATAAATTACAATATCAGCTTTTACAGAAAGTTTACGGGAAAATCCCGGAAACACTTCCTGCAGCCCTGCTGAATTACCTTAAATTTCCGGGGATAAACGATACAATCCTGAATATCCATTTCCCAAAAGATCAGGAAACTTTAAAAAATGCCCGTTACCGGCTAAAATTTGAGGAATTTTTCCAGATCCAGCTCGGGCTGCTCCGACAGAAAAACTGGAAAAACCGGAAGATTAAAGGGTTTGTATTCCCAAGGATCGGCGATCTTTTCAATCGGTTTTATGCCGGGAATCTTCCATTCGAAATGACAGGTGCGCAAAAAAGCGTGATGCGGGAGATCCGCAAAGATCTCGGATCAGGTTTACAGATGAACCGGCTGCTTCAGGGGGATGTAGGTAGCGGAAAAACATTGGTGGCCTTGCTGAGCATGCTGATAGCCCTGGATAACGGGTACCAGGCCTGTTTGATGGCACCAACTGAAATATTGGCCCAGCAGCACTACCAAACCTTTACACGGATGCTGGCCAACCTGCCAATCCATGTCAGGTTGCTCACCGGTTCAACAAAAACCAGCCATCGCTCCTCACTGCATGAGGAGTTGCGTGAAGGGGAACTGGATATTCTGATCGGGACACATGCATTGATAGAAGATACTGTTCAGTTTAAAAACCTCGGTCTGGTTGTGATCGACGAGCAGCACCGGTTTGGGGTGGCTCAGCGCGCGAGGCTGTGGGAAAAGGCCGATGGCATTCTGCCGCATATTCTGGTGATGACTGCCACACCGATTCCAAGAACCCTGGCCATGACACTTTACGGGGATCTGGACATCTCTGTGATCGATGAATTACCACCTGGCCGAAAGCCGATTCAAACCGTTCACTATTTTGATTCCAAACGTCTTGTAGTGTTTGAATTTCTGAGAAAACAGATAGCCCAGGGCCGCCAGGTATATATTGTGTACCCATTGATTCAGGAGTCGGAAAAACTGGATTTCAAGAACTTATACGATGGTTACGAGAGCATTACGCGTGCCTTTCCTGCACCGGAATATGCTGTATCCGTTCTGCATGGCCAGATGAAGCCCGAGGAAAAGGCTAAAGCGATGGACTATTTCGTGAAAGGGATCACCAAGATTATGGTTTCCACCACGGTTATCGAAGTGGGTGTTGATGTGCCCAATGCATCCGTCATGATGATTGAAAGTGCCGAACGGTTCGGGCTGAGTCAGTTGCATCAGCTTCGGGGCCGGGTGGGCCGGGGAGCCGATCAGTCATTTTGCATCCTGATGAGCGGATTCAAATTATCAAAAGAGGCTAAAACCCGGATTGAAACGTTGACCAGAACCAACGACGGATTTGAGATCGCAGAGGTTGATATGAAACTGAGAGGTCCGGGCGACCTCGAAGGCACGCAGCAGAGCGGCGTTCCCTTTAACCTTTCTATCGCCAATCTGATCACCGACACTAAAATTCTGGAACATGCACGGCGGGTAGCACAGGAAGTCCTGGAAAAAGATCCACTGCTGGAATCCACTGAAAATCAGCTTCTTGTTGAGCAGTTAGCGAAACACAAGAGGGAGATTAAGGATTGGAGCCGAATATCGTAGAGTCCCCTCGGTTTTGTAACCGAACATAAAAGTAGATAACTTAGAGGAAAAATACACAATCTGTGCAAAGACCGTTTCACGTCTTGGGAAAAATATTCCATAGTAGAGT
>JBBAAF010000022.1:0-40147 GCA_041658425.1 Bacteroidales bacterium
GGATTTCCGATTATATCTGGTCGGATGATGCAACCAAATTAATGATTTTTACTAATACCCAACGGGTTTGGCGTTATAATACCAAAGGCGATTATTGGGTGATGGATCTGAAAACCAGGAAACTGAAGCTGCTGGGCAACGGATTGAAACCGGCCTCCCTGATGTTTGCCAAGTTTTCTCCGGATGGACTTTATGTGGCTTATGTGAGTGAGCAGAATATCTATGTCGAGCATTTGGAAAAGAGAACCGTGCGGCCACTAACCAGCGATGGCGGCGGACC
The DNA here is from genome assembly GCA_041658425.1 of Bacteroidales bacterium. Classification (GTDB taxonomy): domain Bacteria; phylum Bacteroidota; class Bacteroidia; order Bacteroidales; family UBA12481; genus UBA12481. The sequence continues at coordinate 281 of JBBAAF010000022.1, forward strand.
TATTGTAAATGGCACTTTCGACTGGGTATATGAAGAGGAGCTCGATTGCCGGGATGGCTTCCGCTGGAGTCCGGATAGTAAAAACATTGCCTTTTGGCAACTTGATACAGAGGGCATCGGTACCTTCTATATGATTAATAATCTGGATTCCATCTATCCGAAATTGATTCCGATCCCTTATCCTAAGGTTGGTACCACCAATCCGGCAGCCAAAGTGGGTGTGGTATCAGTTTTGGGAGGTGCACCCCGGTATTTTAACATCCCCGGGGATCCCCGGAACCACTACCTGGCCCGCATGGAATTTGCCGCAGGCAGCGATGAAGTTATGATCCAGCAGCTTAACAGGCTTCAGAACACAAATAAAGTGATGCTTGGCGATATCCATACCATGGAAGTGAAAACCGTTCTCACTGAAACAGATAAGGCATTTCTGGATGTTCACGACGATACCCAATGGATGAAAGGTGGAAAAGCATTTACATGGAGCAGTGAGCGCGACGGATGGCTGCATTTGTATGTGATCTCGCGCGATGGTTCACAGGTTCGCGATGTAACTCCTGGAAACTTTGATGTGGTAGATATTCAGTGTATTGATGAAAAGGGTGGCTATGTCTATTTTATCGCTTCTCCTGATAACCCGATTCAGCGCTATTTGTATCGGAGTAAACTCGATGGAAAAGGCAGGCCCGAACGGATCAGTCCGCTCAACCAGCCGGGCCAGCATGCTTACCAGGTATCCCCGGATGCCCGATTTGCCATTCAAACCTATTCCAACGTAACCACCCCAAATACGATTAACCTGGTTTCCCTGCCGGCCCATAAACTGGTAAGGGTGCTGGAAAATAATGACCAGTTGAAGAAACGCTTTGCGGGACTGAAGATCAGGCCGAAAGAATTTTTCAGGGTCCCGGTTGAGCCGGGCGTTGAAGTCGATTGTTTTATGATCAAGCCTTATGATTTTGATCCTGCAAAAAAGTACCCGGTCATTTTCAATATTTATGGTGAACCGGCCGGGGCTACCGTGCAGGATAACTGGGGTGGGGGCGACCTGTACAACCAGTATCTGGCCCAGAAAGGCTACATCATCATGAGCGTGGATAACCGCGGGACAAAGACTCCCCGCGGTCGTGAATGGCGTAAGAGCATTTACCGACAGATCGGAATCCTCGCTTCCAAAGACCAGGCTGCTGCTGCCAAAGCAATCATGAATAAATATCCATTTGTTGATCCGGAAAGGATAGGCGTATATGGCTGGAGCGGAGGGGGTTCCATGACCCTGAATTGCATGTTCCGGTATCCTGAAATCTACAAAACCGGGATAGCCGTGGCATTTGTATCGAATCAGAAATTTTACGACACCATTTATCAGGAAAGATATATGGGATTGCCGGATGATAATGCCGACGGATATCGTGATGGCTCACCGGTTACTTATGCTAAAAACCTGGAAGGTAATCTGTTGCTGATACATGGCTCTGGTGATGATAACGTTCATTATCAGAATTGCGAAGTGCTGGTGAATGAACTGGTAAAACAGCAGAAGATTTTCTCCATGATGGAATACCCGATGCGCTCACACGGAATCTATGAGCGCGATGGAACTTCAACCCAGCTGAGAAAATTGTGGACCGCCTGGTGGCTCGATAAACTTCCGGCTGGAGGAAGATGACCGATAAATAATCCAATTGCCATCGACAAGAAAAAGAATGATTCAGTTTAGGTAATCTTTTTAAATATAGTATTTTACGGTTAAAGAAGGCTGGCCAAACTACACATTCCGGACTAACAAGGTTCTTTGTCAAATTCGGGGAAGTTTTCTTACATCGGATAATCTTGTTGAAGAAACGGTAATAATACCAGCCATCGCCGATCAGTTTGATCAATTCTCAAAAATCGTTCATTGATTCAACTAATAGATGAACTCCTGCATAACTACAGCGTGTGCTTTCCCGAAGTGGTTTACCCTACATTCTGTCTGCAAAAATCAGCAGGCCATTGTTATCCGCTTATGAGCCGTTTTTTACACTTGAAACGCTTTATAAGCGTTTCTTAAACGGATCATAAACGTTTAATTGGCTTAAACGTTTAATAAACAGCTGCTTCATCCTCAACCGTTTAGGAAACGGTCAGTAAATACGGCAAAAAAAATCAGGCTTCTTTACGTTCGAGATAGCGGGGAATAAAAACTTCCTGGTGAAGGTACCAAATGACTAAGGCACCGATAACGACTGCGCCAATAATAACTGGAATACGGCTCTGGTTCACCTCAACTTGTTTAACAGCATGAACCTCCTGGGTAAATCGGGCCAGGTTAGTGAAGTTCAGTGGTATGGTTTCCATCCTCAGTTTTTTTAGAGTGAATAATTGCTTTCTGACCATTTTCTATCGGCTCCATGCCATAATCGTAATAATAAAATATATAGTGGCCAGTGCCTTTGACCAATTCGGTTTTTGATGGAGCTTTATCGGAGAAGCCCAGTTCGGTCAAACGAATCATTGGTATGGAAATAAAACCCATCGATGCAATAAACAGTTTTTTTAAAATCATTCTGTTTTTGCGAATCAGGGTGTTTTCTGCAGATTGCCCACACCTCTCTTCCCGATGCTGTTCATTGTGCCAGGCTGACCGGTTGTTTGAATTTCTGAATCGAGTTGCGGGGCGCCGGGAATAGAAGATTTGATCGTCCTGTTGATCCACATTGAAATAGCCACCGTGCTCTTTGTCCCAGGTTCCGATCTTGTCCTGATAGAGGTCAAAATTTTTCATGTAGTTTTTTGGAGGTAAAGATAAATAATTATACATTTGTAAGCTATAAGTATACTTATGAAAAGTAAAGCAATCGGATGAAAAATAATAAAATATAGTACATAAATGGTCGAAAATGTTTTTCGGGAGCTTCAACAACCGATTTTCACAATTCGAGAATCGTTGGTTCCACATCGGAACGTTACGCATTGGGACCACCAAGGGTTGCTCATCGGTGAAACTTTGGAAGGGCGGTGGAGGCGGCTGAACTTTGTGGAGATCTTCTGGCTCAGGATCGTCGCTCACTTGCGAAGTTTTGAAATACCCCTCGCTATGATCAAAAAAGTCAAAGAGTCGATTTGCACGGAAAGCATTTACCTATGGTCTGTCTATAAAGGGATAGGGTCAACGGAGGAGGGTCTCCTTGAAAAATATCCAACCCGGATTTCGAGTCTGACAAGTCTCTTGATTCATACGATACTTTTTCGGTGGCAATACATTATCATCGTTCCTAAAGAAGGTGAGGTCAAAACTCTCAATATCAATACGATCGATCCTTCAAGTAACTTTTTCTACCGGAATGATCTGGTGACGAAGACCTTCCTTTGCGTTTCCATGACGGAAGTTTTGCTGGATTCTTTCCGCAAAATTGCGTTGGAAACCTTGACGCAGCTATCGATTTTAACCCCGGCTGAGGCCGAATTGGTCGGCCTTCTTCGGCGGGACCAACTGAAGTCGGTCACCATAAGGTTGGATTCAGGGAGAGAACTGGATTTGTTTGTTTTAGCTATGGATACAGATACGGTCAGCACGCTACTGAACCTGATTTGGCAACAAGGCTACCAACGGATTACTTGGGAGTCGAAAGATGGGCGAGTGACCTATTTCGAATGGCCCGACCGATTCAAATCTAAACCGGGGCTGCCAGATGGCAGTTCCACCGAATAATGACAACAGGGTATTGTTCATTGTTTTCTGGCCACTCTGTCTTAAAACTTTTAGGAGTTGGCGGATTTAATATATATATGTTGACCTTATCTGAGTTTCAGGCCTTCGTAGAACGAATCGAAAAATCGTTGAAGCGCCTGGAGAATCATTGCACGAACTTCGGATTGAAGGACCGGTGGCTGGATAACCAGGAGGTTATGCAGTTACTGAAGATCAGCCAGAGGTCGTTGCAAAGTCATCGTGACCAGGGTATTCTTCCCTTTACCAGGCTCTGTGGTAAAATCTACTACAAAGCCTCGTCGATTGAAGACCTGCTCGAACAGAACATGTCCGATCATCCTTAAGGGATGAGACGTCACGTGTGACAAGGCCGGGAACCGTAAGACAATGGCGCTCCCGGCCTTTGATTTTTATAAGGCACCTTGCCTGTCTACATCAGATATTTGAGCTTATCCATCTCCTTGCTGATCTTTTCTTCGATCACTTTGGCGTAACGCTGAGTCATGGTAATAGAGGAATGGCCCAGCATTTTAGACACCGTTTCCAGGGATATCCCGTTTGTCAGGGTCACCGTGGTGGCGAAGGTGTGACGGGCAACGTGGGTGGTCAACCGCTTGTTGATGCTGCAAAGGTCAGCGATTTCCTTGAGGTAGGAATTGTACTTCTGGTTTGAAAGAACAGGCAGAACGGGTCTGGAGTCGTCATCTCCATATATACCCTCGTATTTTTTCAGTATCAAAAGTGGAACTTTGAGCAATGGTACGAGGAATTCATTTTTGGTTTTGCTCCTTTTTTTCTTAATCCACATGTTCCCATCTGCCATGATAACCAGTTCTTTACGTGTCAGTTCCTTGACGTCAATAAAGGCCAGTCCGGTATAGCAGCAAAAAAGGAATACATCCCGGACCTGGTTGATCCTGTCGTTCTGAAAGTCTTTAGCAGCTAAAGCTTCCATCTCCTCTTTGGTGAGGATTTCTGTCTCCACTTGATCAATCTTGAACCGCATTCCCAGAAAGGGGTCCTTGTCGAGAAGACCTTCGGCGATGGCTCTCCTGATCAGCTTTCCAACGTTCTTGGTGTATTTGATGGTAGAATTGTTATTGCAGTTCCGCACGGTCCTAAGGTAGGATTGATAAGCCCGGATAAAATCTGCTGTGATCATGCGAAGTTCGATCTCCGGTTTGCCATACCTATACAATATATATAGGCCTACCAGTTTTCGTGAGGTGATGTGGCGGGTATAGGTCGATTTGGAGAACTCCTTGTCAACCATCATCTTCATCTCGTCATTGTGACGCTGATAATACTCCATCAGACCCAAGTCTGAGTGCCTCATGCCAAAGGCCTCCTGCCGGAGAGCTTCTGCGGTGACATCTTCCTGGCGGTCCTCCAGAGCCAACTGTGCATCGTACACCATCTTTCGGACATGGTCGAGGTATTGATTCAGGGATTTGCCCTTATCCGTCCGGATACTGGTAAGACCACGCACATTATCCCACAAATCGGGTTGAATGCTGCGGCCTGTTGAATGTTCGACAACCAGGTTATTAACCCTGATTCTCAGAAAGATACGTGCTTCGCCATTGCGCAGGGGCTTCTTCCCGTTAATGAAGAATTGGACACTGAATGTTGCTTTTTTCATAACGCTTAAAATTAGGTTAAAACTACTTTCAAGCGTTCTTTCCAACTTATGCAAACCACTGCAAATCAGAGCGAAATGAACTTAAACATGGCTAAAACATGGCTCTCGATCGGTGAAAAAACTCACCCGTGTTTTAGCCATGGAAGTCTGCTTTTTCCTGCTTTCGGTTGCTTAGTCTGAAAACAGAAAAAGCCTGTCAGTGTGGAACTTACAGGCTTTTGCTTTCGATTGCTTTGCGTCTTTGTGGAGCTGGCGGGAATCGAACCCGCGTCCAAACAAGGAACCCATAGGGTTTCTACATGCTTATCCGGATTTGAGTTTTCATGCCAGGACTGGTATACGGCAACCCATCATGGCCCTATCCCCTGAATTTCATCGCTGCCACGGGGCGGGGCAACAACTATCCCTGTATTGGTCAGCACCACGGGATCCGGATGGAACAGGTCATTACCTCCGGCGTGATGTCCCGTCCCAACTCCTAGAGTCGGGATTTTGCCTTATCTACTATTATTTCGATCAGGCGGCGAGAGCGTAATTAGATTCGCCAGTTGATGTTTTGCAAACCTGATTAACGAGCGTTTTTGCATAGCTCGGCATGCTTTCCTACCAGTTCACCTTGCTGTCAAAACCAGGTCAGCCCCAATAGGACTGCAAATATACGTAAAAAAAATAGTATTTTCAGCGCCTTCAAATGGAAGCCTATTAATGAGACACATAAAAATTGGAATATTACGCGAAACCAGAACCCCTCCCGACCGGCGGGTGGCAATCCCTCCGGCATTAGCCGCTGAAGTCACTAAGCGTTTCCCGGGTGTGGAAGTAATCGTTCAGCCCAGCCAAAACCGGTGCTTTCCGGATGAGGAGTTCATTGCTGCCGGCGTAAGCCTGCAGGAGGATCTGTCGGACTGCGACTGGCTCATCGGTGTCAAAGAGGTACATATTCCGGCGCTCTTAGATGGCAAAAAGTACCTGTTCTTCGCTCATGTGGCCAAAAAACAATCTTATAACCGGCTCCTGCTCCAGGAAATTGCCCGGAAAAAAATTACCCTGGTTGACTATGAATACCTGAAAGATGAGAACAACCTCCGCCTGATAGCCTTCGGCCGCTGGGCCGGAATCGTCGGTGCGTTTAACGGCATCCTTGCCTGGGGCCTGAAAACGGGCCAATACCATCTCACCCCGGCACACCTTTGCCACAATAGGGCGGAGATGGAGAAACAACTGGAAAACCTCGATATTGGGAAGGTCCGGATTTTGGTCACCGGCGGAGGCCGTGTTGCCATGGGTGCTATGGAAACACTTGGTAAACTGGGAATTCCCGAAGTAACACCTGATGAATATCTTAAAGATAGTAACCGGTCACCGGTGATCTGCCGGATCGATCCGTGGCATTATGCTATAAACAAGAACGGCGAACCGTTTGATTATGACCACTTTTGTAAAAATCCATGGGAATACCAGTCTTGCTTTAACCAATTTGGCTCATCAACGGATCTGCTGATCGGTGCTCATTTCTGGGATCCGGCTTCTCCAAAATTGTGGCAGCCCGAAGAGATGAAAAGCGAGGACTTCAAAATCAGGCTGATCGCTGACATCAGTTGTGATATCAATGGCTCTGTACCATCAACCATCCGGGCAACAACCATTGATGATCCTTTCTACGACTGGGATCGTTTCAACCTGAAGGAATTACCTCCGTTCTCCCATCCGGAGGCAGTCACAGTAATGTCCATAGATAACCTGCCCGGCGAATTACCGCGGGATGCTTCTGAAGCTTTCTCAAGAGTGCTGATAGAAAAGGTTTTCCCATGCTTGTTGGGAGATGATCCATGCCACGTTATCGACCGGGCAACCATTACCCGCGACGGACATCTTAATGAACCCTTTTTATACCTGGATTCTTTTCTCAAAGGGGAATAAATACCCCCGGTGCCCACATCGTAAAACCAGGAATGCTAAAGGTTTCTTTGTTGTAAACCAACGATTCGCCTGTGTCCATCCGCCTCACTGATCCACCCGCCTCTTCGATAATCAGCTGACCCGGCGCCGTATCCCACTCCCAGCAAATCCCGGGCTTGTAATATAAGTGAGCCGATCCCTCTGCCAGCAGCACATGCTTATAGGCTGATCCGGCCGGACGAATATTCACCAGCCAGCCTCTTTCCTGAAGAGCTTTGCAGTAATCCTTCTCCTCAGCACCCGCATGGGAACGGCTGATCAAAACAGTTATCTTCCTCGTAATTAAATGATCCGATCCGGATAAGGGTAGCCTTTGCCGGATACCATCCGGAGTAATTTTCCAGCTTCCTTCTCCTTTAATGGCATAATACAGCACCTTTTTCGCAGGGATCGAAATAATCCCGAAAACCGGACTGTTTTGATGCAGCAGTGCCAGGTTGATAGCAAATTCATCATTACAGGCAATGAATTCCTTCGTGCCATCAAGCGGATCGAGTATCCAGGTATATTCCCGGGTTTTCCGGATGCTGTAATCTTCTTTCGTTCCTTCTTCGCTAATCAGGGGGATACCTGGAAATTCCCGATCCAGAAGTTCACTGATGTACCGGTTGGATGCCATATCGGCCTCGGTAACAGGCGACAGGTCATCTTTTTCCACAATGGCAAGGTCAGGATTCCGGTAATAGGCCATAAGAATTTCAGATGCTTCCCGAATGCCATTGATCAGAACATTGATCTGGCTGTTATTCAGCACGATTGCGGCAATTTTTCAAATTCAGGATTGTTTTTTCAGGCTGGGCGGATGAGAAAATCGTATGGCCGGCAACCAATATATCCACTCCACACTCGATGAGCAATGGCGCATTCTGTTCATCAACCCCTCCATCCACCTCAATCAGAAAGCCGGCGCCGATAGCTTTTCTCATCTGGTTCAGCTTGCGGATCTTATCATAAACCGATGGGATGAATTTTTGGCCGCCAAATCCGGGATTTACTGACATAATAAGGACAACGTCCACATCCGGAAGGATATTTTCCAGCAGGCACACCGGTGTATGCGGGTTCAAACTGATTCCGGCTTTAATCCCGCTTTGCTTGATAACCTGAATAAGCCGGTTAACATGGTTGGTGGCCTCAATATGAAAGGTAAGGATATTTGCACCGAGTTGAACAAAGTGGGAAATATATCTTTCCGGTTCCCTGATCATGAGATGCACATCGAGAGGCTTGAGCGCATGCTTGCGAATAGCTTCAATAACAGGTGTTCCGATTGAAAAATTGGGAACAAAGCTGCCATCCATTATATCCACATGAAACCAGTCGGCCTGGCTATGGTTTAACATGTTGATATCCCGCTGCAGATTGCCGAAATCGGCTGCGAGAAGAGAAGCGGCGACAAGGTGTGGCATTTTATGTCTGTGTTAACCCAGATAATTTCTGAGCAATCGGTTATGGGTAGTACTTTTAAGCTTCTGGATCGATTTCTCCTTGATCTGGCGCACCCTTTCCCGGGTGAGATTGAATTTTTCGCCGATTTCGTCAAGTGAAAGAGGAGTTAAACCATGTAAACCATAGAACAGGCGAATGATTTCGGCTTCGCGCTCCCCGATGTGTTTGAGAGCCCGTTCGATCTCCAGATTAAGGGAATCATTCAGGAGATTATCCTCCGGACTGGAAGCATTGGTATTCAGTATCACATCATACAGATTGCTTTCGTCACCCGGAGAAAGCGGGGCATCCATCGAAACATGCCGTCCGTTATTGTTGAGATATCTTTGGATATCTTCAATATCGATATCCACTTCTTCGGCAATTTCTTCTTCGGAAGGCGTCCGTCCAAGGTGTTGTTCCATTCGGGAAATGGTGCGGTTGAGTTTGTTCATCAACCCGATTTTATTTAAAGGAAGCCTTACCAGGCGCGACTGCTCCGCTATTGCTTGCAGGATGGACTGCCTGATCCACCAAACGGCATAGGATATGAATTTAAACCCTTTGGTTTCATCAAATCTCTCAGCCGCTTTGATCAGGCCGATATTACCCTCATTGATCAGATCAGGTAAAGATAATCCCTGATTTTGATACTGTTTACTAACGGAGACTACAAACCGCAGATTTGCCAGGATCAGTTTCTCCATTGCTTTTTGATCACCCTCACTGATCCGGTGAGCCAATTCAACCTCTTCATTCGGATTGATGAGGTTTCTGCGGCCAATCTCCTGCAGGTACTTATCCAAAGAGGGAAGATCCCGGTTGGTAACCTGCCTGGTGATTTTTAATTGTCGCATGGTGCCTGGTGATTAGCGTTTCTTAGTTATTCTTTACGGTAATGAATTATAAATGTTGCATATGGAAAGTAAAAAGAGAAGGTTTTTTTTTATTGTTACAAAAAATTCATAATTTTGTACCGGTTACACTTCCATTGACAGGTAACCGACGGAGTTAGTCGGATAATTCGTTTGAAGAATCTTGAAAATTTCCCCGAACCAAATTTAGATGTGGTTAATTACAAAACGATAATTTATGTATGATATTCTCGAACTCAACAATAAGTTGTTGACTGAACTTAGAGATATTGCCAAAGAACTGGGTATTAAGAGGGTCGAATCTTTTAAAAAGCAGGACCTGGTCTATCAGATCCTCGATCAGCAAGCTATTCAGGCATCTGAAAACAAATCCAAAAAAACTGCCCCCAAGGTTAGGAAAGAAGAAGTTGAACCAGCTGAAGTTGTTGATTCTCTAAAAGGTCCCCGTAAAAGGATTACCATTGAAAAAAAAGAACCCGGGCCGCTGTTTTCTACCCGCCCCGATAATAAACCGGTAAAAGACGATGAAGATGCTGAAACTAAACTGGTTGTACCGGTGGTACTGCCAACTCCTCCTGCTTTTATCAAACCAGTGGTAACTCCCCCGCCAGCTCCGGTATTAAATGCTCAGCCTTCCGGTGGAGGCGCACCCGGAACCCCGGTGGCACCAACACCGGCTTATGGAAGGAATGCCAGAAGAGAAAAAGATGCGGAAGAACCTAAAGTGACCCAAACAAAAGCCCGCGAAATCACCATCCGTGAAAAAGCTCCTGATGAACAGAAACTTAAGGAGTCTGACGAATCAAAGAAACCGGATCTGTATGATTTTGACGGATATATCACCAGCACCGGCGTACTTGAAATTATGCAGGAGGGTTATGGATTTCTTCGCTCGGCCGACTATAACTACCTGAACTCTCCCGATGATATTTATGTATCTCAATCGCAGATCAAACTGTTTGCCCTGAAAACCGGTGACACCGTGACGGGCTCCGTGAGGCCACCTAAAGAGGGTGAGAAGTTTTTCCCGCTCATTAAAGTAATGCAGATAAACGGCCGTAATCCTGAATTTGTTCGCGACCGTGTGCCGTTTGATTACCTGACTCCTCTTTTCCCTGATCAAAAATTCGATATTACGAGCCATCCGGAATGTACGGTTTCAACCCGTATAGTGGATATGTTCTCACCAATCGGTAAAGGCCAGCGCGGACTGATCGTCGCTCAGCCGAAAACCGGTAAAACGATCCTTCTGAAAGAAATTGCCAATGCCATCGCAGCCAATCATCCGGATGTTTATCTAATGGTTCTGCTGGTGGATGAACGCCCTGAAGAGGTTACCGATATGGCTCGCGGAGTGAACGCAGAGGTTATATCGAGCACCTTTGATGAGCCCGCCGAAAAACATGTGAGGGTTGCTACCATTGTGCTTGAAAAGGCAAAAAGACTGGTGGAATGCGGACATGATGTGGTTATTCTCCTCGATTCCATTACAAGGCTCGCCCGTGCATATAATACCGTTCAGCCGGCCTCCGGAAAGGTATTGTCGGGTGGGGTGGATGCTAATGCGCTGCATAAACCTAAACGGTTTTTCGGCGCAGCAAGGAATATTGAAAATGGCGGCAGCCTCACTATTCTGGCTACAGCCCTGATTGATACCGGCTCAAAGATGGATGAAGTGATCTTTGAAGAGTTCAAAGGTACCGGTAACATGGAATTGCAGCTCGATCGTAAATTGGCCAACAAACGCATCTGGCCGGCCGTAGATATTCAGGGGTCCAGCACTCGCCGCGAAGATCTGCTGCATTCAAAGGATTTCCTGAACAAAATGTGGGTGCTCCGTAACTATCTCTCTGATATGAATCCGGTTGAAGCGCTGGAGTTTATGCGCGATAAACTTAACGGAACCCGCACTAATGAAGAGTTCCTGATCTCTATGAACTCAGAGTAGCGTCAAGAGATCCCCGCTATGCGAACTCAGTACAGCGTGAAGGGGTCCCCGCTTTCGCGGGGATGACAGGTGCATCTGCGGAAATCCTGCATGAGCTCTTGTCATCCCCGCGAAAGCGGGGACCCCTTCACGCTGTATGAATGCTGACAGGCGGGGATCTCTTGACGCTACTCTGAGCTTTTTTAAGTTATTTATCATAGCTTTTTACCTCTTTAATTATTAGTTTTGCCCGCGATTTATGAAGGTTGTCTTATCAAAATACTATCAACATGTCAAAAAAGAAATTCATAACCTGTGACGGTAACCAGGCGGCTTCGCACATAGCCTATATGTTCAGCGAAGTAGCTGCCATTTACCCCATCACTCCATCATCCACGATGGCAGAAAACATAGACGAATGGGCAGCTTACGGCCGGAAAAATATTTTCGGGGAGACTGTCCGTGTGGCCGAGATGCAATCAGAAGGTGGAGCCTCAGGTGCAGTTCATGGAAGTTTACAGGCTGGAGCATTAACCTCTACCTATACTTGTTCGCAAGGGCTTTTGCTGATGATCCCGAATATGTACAAGATGGCTGGCGAGTTATTGCCGGCTGTTTTCCATGTTAGTGCCAGAACCGTGGCAGCACATGCATTGTCGATTTTCGGCGACCATAGCGACGTATATGCAACGCGCCAAACCGGTTTTGCCATGCTGGCTACCGGAAGTGTCCAGGAAATCATGGATCTTGCAACAGTTGCCCACCTCTCAGCTATCAAATCAAGAGTGCCTTTCCTCCATTTCTTCGACGGATTCCGCTCATCTGCTGAAGTTCAGAAAATCGAAGTCCTAGACCAGGAACAACTGGCTCCTTTGCTTGATTATCAGGCACTTCAGGAGTTCAGAAACCGCGCTCTCAACCCGGAACACCCGGTAACCCGCGGAACAGCCCAGAACCCGGATATCTTCTTCCAGGCCAAAGAGGCATCGAATCCGTTTTATGACAAGGTTCCGGATATTGTTGAAGATTATATGCGGGAAGTCAGCAAGCTTACCGGGCGCGAATATCACCCGTTTACCTATTACGGAGCACCCGATGCTGAAAACATTATCCTGGCTATGGCCAGTATCACCGAAACCACTAAAGAGGTTATCGATTACCTGACCTCCAAAGGCAAAAAGGTTGGTCTGATTACCTGTCACCTGTACCGTCCTTTCTCGGCAAAATACTTCTGGAAAGTATTCCCGAAATCGGTTAAAAGAATTGCGGTCCTCGACCGCTCCAAAGAACCTGGTGCCCCCGGCGAACCTTTGTACCTCGACGTCAGGAACCTTTTCTATGGCGAAGACAATGCCCCGATGATCATCGGCGGACGTTACGGATTGAGCTCAAAGGATACCACACCGGCAATGGTTCTATCCGTTTTCGAAAACCTGAAAATGGCCGAACCTAAAAATGATTTTACATTAGGTATCGTTGATGATGTAACCTATAAGTCGCTTCCCTTGCTGCCCGACATCGATCTGGCTCCAAAAGGAACTTTCCAGGCTAAATTCTACGGATTGGGTGCTGATGGAACCGTTGGGGCCAACAAGAACTCAATCAAGATTATCGGCGAAAATACCGGGAAATACTGTCAGGCCTATTTTGCCTATGACAGCAAGAAATCAGGCGGTTTCACCACCTCCCATCTTCGTTTCGGTGATACACCTATCAGATCCCCTTATCTTGTTAATTCACCCGACTTTGTAGCTTGTCATGTTCCTTCCTATCTGGATAAATATGATATGCTGAAAGGTCTGAAAAAGGGTGGCACCTTCCTGTTCAACTCAATCTGGGATGTTGAGGAAACCAAAAAACGCCTGCCGGATCATATCAAGAAAACCCTGGCTGAAAAGAATATACGGTTCTTTACCATCAATGCAACCGAAATCGCTGAAGAGATCGGGCTTGGCGGCCGTACAAACACCATCATGCAATCAGCCTTCTTCAAAATCGCCAACGTAATTCCTTATGAATTGGCAGTTACCCAGATGAAGGATGCCATCAAGAAATCATTCGGAATGAAAGGCGAGGATATTGTTCAGATGAACTATGCTGCAATTGACCGGGGAACCGAATATATTGAGGTAGCTGTTCCTGCCGAATGGAAGGATATCGTTCTTAAAAAAGATCAGGACGACCGTAATATTCCTGCTTTTATCAAAAATGTGGTTGAACCGATCAATGCACAGAAGGGCGATGACCTTCCGGTAAGCGCATTTGTTGGCCGCGAGGATGGTACATTCCCATCGGGAACCACACGGTTTGAAAAACGCGGTATTGCTGTGAATGTTCCTGAATGGCAGGTTGATAACTGTACCCAGTGTAACCAGTGCGCCTATGTTTGCCCTCATGCTGCTATTCGTCCGTTCCTGATGACCGCCGATGAACTCGCTGGTGCACCGGTTGGAACCACTTCGGCTAAAGGCACAGGCGGAACTAAAGAATACCAGTTCCGTATCCAGGTAAGTGTTCTGGATTGCACCGGTTGCGGTAATTGTGCCGATGTTTGTCCGTCCAAGGAAAAGGCCCTGGTGATGAAACCGCTGGGTACCCAGATGGATCAGGTCGACCGTTGGCTGTACATGCACGAAAAAGTCGGATACAAGGATACCGTTCTTGGGAAAGAAAAATCGGTTAAAAATTCCCAGTTCGCCCAGCCTCTGTTCGAGTTCTCGGGTGCCTGTGCCGGCTGCGGTGAAACGCCTTATATCAAACTTATTACGCAACTGTACGGCGACAGGATGATCATTTCCAACGCTACCGGGTGTTCTTCTATTTATGGTGGATCAGCTCCGTCGACTCCTTATACCACCAACAATCTTGGGAAAGGACCAGCCTGGGGTAACTCGCTGTTTGAAGACAATGCCGAGTATGGATACGGAATGGCGCTGGGCGTAAACAAGCTTCGCGACCGGATTGCCAGGAAAATGACCGAAACCATGGATGCGGTTAATGAGACTACCCGTCAGGCTTTCGGCGAATGGATTGCCAGCAAGGAAAAAGCCGCGGAATCAAAGGTTGCCTCAGAAAAGGTTTTAGCTGCCATTAAGAACGAATCTCACTCTATTGCACCGGAGATCATCGCCCTGGAACAATACCTGGTGAAAAAATCAGTCTGGATCATAGGTGGAGACGGATGGGCTTATGATATCGGATTTGGCGGCCTTGACCACGTTCTCGCTTCAGGCGAAGATGTGAATGTATTGGTTGTCGATACCGAAGTTTATTCTAATACCGGCGGTCAGGCATCCAAATCAACCCCGATTGCAGCGATTGCGAAATTTGCTGCTTCCGGTAAGAGAATCCGCAAAAAAGATCTGGGTATGATGGCTATGTCATATGGTTATGTATACGTGGCACAAGTCGCCATGGGATCCAGCCAGAACCAGTTCCTGAAGGCCCTGAAAGAAGCTGAATCTTATCCTGGACCATCGATTATCATCGCGTACTCACCTTGTATCAATCATGGTCTGCGCGTGGGTATGGGGCAGTCGCAAATGGAAGAAGAAAATGCAGTAAAAAGCGGCTATTGGTCACTCTTCCGTTACAATCCGCTTTTGGAGAGTACCGGCAAGAACCCGTTCGAACTGGATTCAAAAGAGCCCGACTGGTCGCAGTTTAAAAACTTCCTCATGGGTGAAGTTCGTTTCTCTTCGTTGAAGAAAGCTTTCCCGGAAGTTGCTGATGAGCTGTATGTCTCTGCCGAGGAAAATGCAAAGTGGAGATTCCGCAGCTATCAGAGAATGGCCTCGATGGATTTCTCGAAATTGTAGAGACGCATAAATGCGTCTAAATACATTGATGTAGAGACGCATATATGCGTCTCTACAATGTTTTAACAAAATAATCCGAAAAACATTTGGCAATGAATAAAATAGTTCTGATATTTGGTGTGTGACAAAAAGTGTGTTCTGATTTAAGATTTTCTATTCTCTATATCCGCGCCGATGATAGGTGTGGGCCAACAGAAAACCACGGTTTTCTGTTATAATGTTATCTAAATTGAGTTATCCGGTTAAAGTTGCAAAAACCCCGATCTCCTCCAGGAGCTCGGGGTTTAGCAATTTAATGGGGTGATAGGAAATTTGGCGGGACTCACGGTAGAGACGCATATTATGCGTCCCTACACCGCATCTGCAAAAGATAAATTATTTTCCGGGGCATTGATTCACCATACTTGCGGGAAGATTGTTGCTTCCATAAGCTTTGTCGAAATGATCACTGAATTGCCTGGCGAGTTTGTCGGCGGCAGTGCGATAAGCCTCATGGTAAGCCCAGGTATTCACCGGATTCAGTATTTTCGGAGGAACACCCGGACAACTGACAGGAACCTGCAGGTGGAATAATAGGTCTTCCGTGTAATGAACGGTATCGAGCTCCCCGTTTAGGGCCGCATTGACCATACGGCGGGTCATCGTAAGGTCAATTCGCTTACCAACCCCGTATCCACCACCACTCCAGCCTGTATTGATCAGGAAAATACTGGTTTGAAACTGTTCCATTTTGTCACCGAACATGGTAGCATAAACATGAGGTTTGCATGGCATAAAAGGAGCCCCGAAAAACCTGGAGAAAGCTACCTGTGGTTCTGTGATGCCTGTCTCAGTTCCAGCTAGTTTTGATGTGTATCCCATCATAAACCATAGCATTGCTTGTTCTTTATTCAGCCGCGAAACCGGGGGCAGAACGCCATAGGCATCTGCTGTAAGAAAGAGAATTGTTTTTGGATGCCCGGCTACAGAGGATGGTTTTATGTTTTTCAAGTAACTCAATGGAAATGAAGCCCTTGAGTTTTCGGTGAAACGATTGTCGTAGAAATCAAACCGGCCATCAGGATAAACCATGGCATTTTCAACCATCGCACCATGATTCAGATAATCAGTCTTATGCATCACGGCGTCAGAAATATCTGGCTCTTTTTTAGGATTGATATCGATCATTTTGGCGTAACATCCAAACTCAAAGTTTGCGATACCATCATCACTCCAGCCATGCTCATCATCACCAAGGAGTGCCCGTGCGGGATCGGCTGATAAGGTGGTTTTGCCGGTACCGGATAAGCCGAGAAGCAGTGCGGAATCACCCTTGTCGCCTTCGTTTGCTGAACAGTGTAAGGGAAGAATCCCTCTGAGCGGTAGAAGATAATTCATCACGGTAAAGAGCATCTTCTTCATACTCCCCATATATGCTGAACCGATTACCATCCCGATCCGGCGGTCGTAATCCATGGCCACAATCAGGTCGGATGTCTTTCCATTGGGAAGCTTCCTCAATTTCCCTTCATATTTATCACTATCGAGTTTATGAAATGGCAGGGCGAGCAGGAGAAATCCATTATTGGCAAAACAACTCATTTGAATGTCGGCGGGTACCGGCCTGAACATATTGTCGATAAACAGGGTGTGCAAAGCCCTGTATGTAACTACTTTAACGGGAAGTGAATACTTGCTGTCAGCCCCGATAACCCGGTCGGTTTCGTATAACTGGTCGGCAGCATTCAGCTGGACAACTGCATCCGCAAATATCTGATCAAAAGTTTCTTCATCGATAGGAAGATTATTCGGGGCTGTCCAATCGATATTGTTTTCACTTGATGCCCTTTTTACCATATAGGTGTCCTTCGGACTGCGGCCAGTCGACTCGGGTGCTGTCCATGTCGCTAATGCTCCTGATTCGGTAACCATCGCTTCACGCCGCTCTGCAGCAGCCCGAATCATCTCAATTCGCGCGATATTGGAAAAAACTTTGTGGTGCTTTTGCAGCATCTCCATCACCTTTGATTTCGGATCTTTCATAAGCCTGTTATTAATTAGGCCATGTTGATAATGAACAAAGATAAAAATTGATCGTTATGTTATATGGGCATAAGTCAAGGTATTAATCAGCGATGGAAGGAATTATTTTATATTTGCAGGCAAATTGCAGATGGGACGACTAATTGGAATAGATTATGGCCGGAAACGGACGGGATTGGCAGTAACTGATCCGGAGCAGCGGATTGCGGGTGTTTTGGGCACGGTGGAGTCCTACGGCATTTATGATTATCTTGAAAAATACATCCGGAAAGAATTGGTTGAAGGGTTTGTAATCGGATTTCCCCGTCAAATGAATTTCCAGCCTTCTGAATCCGCCCCGCTGGTGCAGGCATTTGCCAAGGGCTTAATGAAAAAGTTCCCGGATATTCCGGTCTTTTGGGTTGATGAAAGGTTTACCTCCAAAATGGCTTTGCAATCCATGATTGATGGAGGTTCATCAAAATCAGACCGAAGGGATAAAGGCAATATCGATGCAGTGAGTGCAGCGATTATTCTTGAATCCTGGTTGCAACAAAAAAAGAATGAGCGAGAAAGACAATTATGATATTACCGGTTTATGCATTCGGATCTCCGGTGCTGCGAAAAATCGCTGTCGAAATAACACCTGATCATGAAGGGCTAAGTGAATTGGTCGAAAACATGTTTGAAACTATGAAGGCCGCTGATGGAGTAGGCCTGGCAGCTCCCCAGGTCGGCTTGCCGATCAGGCTGTTTGTTCTGGATGCCCGTATTTATGCTGAACATGAACCTTCTCTGGCGGATTTCAAGAAAGTATTTATTAATGCCCATATCGTTGAAAAGGGGGGCGAGGAGGAAATTATTGAAGAAGGTTGCCTGAGCATACCCAATATACATGAGGATATTTTGCGGCCGGGGAAAATTCATATCCGTTATGTAAATGGGAATTTCTCCCCTGTAGATGAGTGGTATGAAGGCATGGCGGCACGCATTATCCAGCATGAATATGATCACCTCGACGGGATAATGTTCCCTGATTTGGTTAATCCGCTGAGAAAGACATTGCTGAGAAGTACGCTGAGAGACATTTCCAAAGGCAAGGTGGCCGTTAAGTATAAAATGGTTTTCCCTTTAAAAAAATAAAATACGCGATTCAATAAAATTATACTGCTCGTCTTCTCAGTTATTCTGATGGCCTAAGGATACGATTTCAGCTATATTCCTGTTTAAAGGGGCCGAAATAGCTATGAACCTTAACCAGTCGGGGATGGCAATCGAGTATTACAACCGGATTCTGCTCTCGTACCCTGAATTCAAAAAAAGCCATATTGCGTCTTTCTGCAGGCCTTTATCCTTGAAAATCAGATGAATCAGTTAGTTAAGGATGCCAGGGCATCAATAGAAAGTATGGGAAAACCTATTGAGGAACTCATAAAACAGTGGGATGAAAAGAATTCACGGTAATTTCTCCAACTGAGGGTAAAAAAAGCGTCTATTCTTTCCGATAGGCGCTTTTTTTATGGGTTTTGAAATCCTGATTTGTTTAGCCGGGCTGATCACTGGCATTCTGTCCTCATGTGGTATTCCTGATGGGCATCTGCTTAACTATTTGATTCCATTGCTGATTGCTGTATCGGTGTCATTGCTTTGGAAGCCAAACTGGTTCGGAGTTGGTCGTTATCAAGTGTTTTCAATGCTTGCGGGATTTTGTTGTTTCTTCCTGGCAGGATGGATATTAGTGTCGATAAACAGGTTTCTGCCCGGCGAAAGCCGGTCGGGCCAGTCGGAAATCACCGCAAAAGTGGTCAGCTACCGCGAGGTCACCGAAAAGATGGGGCAGCTGGTGATACGCGTAAAGCAGGAACATAACGGTGCCGTTTGGGAAAAGCGGACAGGCAGGATGGTTCTGCTGTTGAGGCCCGATCGGTCGGTTATTTACCATCCGGGGGATATATGGCAATTCGGACCGATTACCATTTCGGCAGTCTCCTCAAAGCCAACGAAAAACGGTTTTGTTCCCAAACGGTACTGGCTGTCGAGGGGAGTCAGTTATGAGGCAAGGCTTTTACCCGGTCATGGGAAGCTGGTCAGACCAAGCCGCGTGCCATCACTTTTGGACTTTTTCGGGCGGTGGCAGCAAACTCTTTCGGATCGTATCGACCGGATAGCCCTTTCAGAACCCAGCCGTTCGTTGGTTAAAGCCATGATCCTAGGAGATCGCCGTGATGTTGCTGATTCCACAATAGCTGATTTTTCGCGGGCCGGGATCATTCATGTTCTTTCCGTGTCCGGACTGCACGTTGGGATAATCTATTTTATTATATCATGGTTATTGAGGAGGGTTGGATTCTTAGGGGCCAAATTCAGGTCCATACTGAGCTTGTGTGTAGTTTGGCTGTATGCGGGCGTTACCGGTTTCAGCCCCTCGGCTCTGCGGTCTGCAGGGATGATCACCCTTTTTGAGTTTGCCAGGATAGGAAGGCGCGGTACCCCGGGACTCCAGGTATTGACCAGCACCGCGGTTATTCATTGTCTGATTGATCCTTACACCGTTTTTAGTGCCGGTGCCCAATTGTCCTATCTTGCTGTGGCAGGAATTTTTATCTGGAACCCGGTTTTTAATCCGGTTTTGGTGAAATACAACCGATTGGCCAGGTACTTTGCAGGTACAATTGCAATTTCCCTCGCAGCACAATCCCTGATCATTCCGGTCCTGCTATTCTGGTTCGGTTGGGTTCCCCTCTATTTTCTTATTGGAAACGTCATTTTGCTTCCCCTGATGGTTTTCGGCTTTTATCTTGGCCTGGTCATTACCGTCCTGGATGTTGCGGGACTATCTATCCCATTGTTATGCAAGGGAATGGATGCTTTAATCGGGATTGTTATGAATGGTGCCGGATGGCTGGGTAATCTGCCGGGAAATCTGGTCAAACCCGATGGGCTGATCTGGCCCGACCTGGTTCTTTATTATCTTATCTTTTTCTCGATCAGATCTTATTGTGATAAACCCGATCCGCGAAAAATGAAACGGATGCTGGCAGGAACCGGATTCATCCTACTGGTGCGTTATGCCGGAATTCAGATTTCCGGCTGATCTTATTACCATTCCAGTGTTCCCAGCCCCTGGCGCACAATTTTGATGTCGGGTCCGGTGCAATCAACAATAGTGGAGGGCACATTATTCCCAAACCCCCCATCAATGACCACGTCAACCAAGTGTCCCATATCCTCGTGGATCAGTTCCGGATCCGTGGTATAATCGAGAATAACATCACCGCTGTGAACCGATGTGGTTAGTATGGGATTCCCCAGAACACGGATAATCTCCAGGATTATCGGATTGTCGGGAATACGTATACCGACCGTTTTCTTATTACTTTTCAGGATTTTTGGAACGTTGTTACTGGCTTTTAAAATAAAGGTAAACGGCCCCGGCAGGTTTCGCCTCATGAGTTTATATATCTGATTATCAATTGGTTTGGTAAAATCAGCCAAATGACTCAGATCGTATACAATAAATGAAAAATTAGTTTTGTCGGGTCTTAATCCCTTGATTTGGGCTACCCGCTCGATCGCCTTGCCTTTTGTTATATCACACCCCAAACCATAAACTGTATCTGTAGGATATATGATTACCCCTCCGTCCTTCAGAATTTCCACAACCCTGTCGATCTCTTTTGGGTTTGGATTTTCAGGGTATATCTTCCGGATCATCAGGAATTCAGTTTCCGATAGTCGGACAGGAATTTCTCAAGTCCGATGGTTGTGAGCGGGTGCTCGATCAATCCCAGGATGGATTGCAGTGGGCAAGTGACAACATCTGCCCCGACTTCTGCACATTGAATGATATGCATGGTAGAGCGGATTGAGGCTGCAAGCACTTGTGTTTCAAACCCATAATAGCGGTATAGGTCGACAATGCTGCGGATCAGTTCAACTCCATCGGTTGATACATCATCGAGCCTGCCGATAAATGGGGAAACATAGGTTGCTCCTGCTTTTGCTGCCAGCAATGCCTGTCCGAGCGAAAAAACCAATGTGCAATTGGTCCGGATCTCCTGGCGGGAAAAGTACTTGATCGCTTTAATTCCGTCTTTTATCATCGGTATTTTTACAACGATCTGAGTATGAAGCAATGATAGCTCTTTGCCTTCGGCGATCATGCCATCGTAATCGGTTGCTATGACTTCAGCGCTGACATCACCCTTGACAATCTCGCAAATATTGAGGTAATGTTGCAGGATGTTTTCTTTTCCCCTGATTCCTTCTTTTGCCATCAGCGAGGGATTGGTTGTTACTCCATCCAGAATTCCAAGATCCTGAGCTTCACGGATCTGATCAAGGTTTGCAGTGTCAATAAAGAATTTCATAAGTTACGATGTTAATGATGGGCAACCGCAAGTTGCCCTTACAAAGTCATTCTAAAGTTTTAGATATGCCAACATAATACAGGTCGACTCCCCCCTTACCGCCGGGACGGTCAGAAGAAAAGAGCATCAGGTTGTTTGTAAAATAGGGTGCCAGGAAGGTTACCGGGCGGTATTCGTCAGATGCCGTATTGATGGTTGGCCCGAAATTGACTGGCAGTCCCCATTCAGTGCCGTTGTGCATTGAGTAATACAAGTCATAACCGCCAAATCCACCGCTCCTTTTGGATGAAAATACCAAAAGGTTACCATTTATATATGGAAACATGTCAGTGGAATCAGAATTCAGGATCGCAACTTTTTCTGCTTCATAGAGGGTATCAGCTCTGGCCCAAACCAGGTAATCTGTCTTATCAGGAATTCGGACACGGTAAAGGTGGAGGCTTCCATCGCGGTTTGATGCAAATATCACTTGTTTAAGTGTGGCATCCATAGTGGCATAAGCATCATATTGTGGTGTGTTCAATCCTTTCAGACGAGCCGGTGCCGGGTCGATCGGCGACATTCCACCAAAGCTGCCATCGTTGAAATAGGAAAAGTACATTTCCATATTGCCGGTCCGGTTACTGGCAAAAAGAAACATATATTCCTGCCCGCCGAGATAGGTAGTGAAGGGCCCGAACTCATCGTAGGTTGTATTGGCAAGTCCGGTAAGGTAATTGTAAGGATAAGCCTGTCCTTCAAAGGCGCTGAGCATCAGTGCGCCGCTGGTTTGGTTGAAAACAAGCCAAAGTTCAAAACCAATCAGGTCGAACTTCTTTCCTTCCGAATATCGGTTTGAAGAAAATACAAGAGGCAATGAATAAGATATGGTCGGAGGCCCTGAAGAATTATAGTCGTCGTATACACTGTTCACGGCAGACAGGTTTAAAACAGTGTCAGAAAAATGACCTTCAGGGTAGTTGATCACTGGTTTTTCGAAGCAACCGCTGAGAAAAAGAAGGGAGAACAAAGCAATTGGCAGCAGTATCCTGATTGACGTTTTCATTTGGCTTTTGAATAACATAGCGCAAAGGTAGGAATCTGCATGTAAAAAAGAAGGGTAAGCTACTTATATCGCGCCGCTACAACCGCGTACCCTTGCTGCCTTCCGGCCCTGGGGGAGTTCGGCGGGAGCTGGCCGTATAAGACTTACCCTGCTGCAAAGATAGCAAATGTTTTCCAGTTGAGAGATTTTCCCGTTATATTTGCCTTTTAGTAACGCCAATTATTTACCATGGAATCCAATCGTCCTTCGATCCTCCGACCAGCCATGACTTATGGACTGATTATCGCTCTGGTTGTTATCATCTTTGCTGTTTTGGTATGGATTCTTGGCCTTGAGGGTGCCCGGTGGATGCAATGGGTTAATTATGCTGCCTATTTCGGGGTACTCTATTTTTGCTTAAAAAACTGGAGGGATCATTATAATGGCGGGTATATACGTTATGGTCAAGCACTTAGCGCCGGAATCCTTTTTATGTTTTTTGCTTCCGTCATCTATGCCTTTTATAATGTGATCTATCTGAAATGGATTGATCCAACGGCTGTGGAGCGAATGCTGGATATTATGGAAGAGGAGTATTACAAGCGGGGATTTACAGAGGAACAAGTATCGGCAGCGATGGGTTTTGCCGCAAAACTCCATAACCCCGGAATGCAATTCTTCTCGGTGATTATCGGAACAACATTTGTCGGAGTCATCCTATCCCTGATCGTGTCAATTTTTATTCGCAAAGAGGGCGACCCCTACCAGCAGGCTATGTCGGAAATTGAGAACCCGGGAAAAGAATAGGCTTTTAACAGCCGGCACTATGGACCTATCGATAATCATTCCTCTGTATAATGAAGCTGATTCGTTACCTGAACTGCTGCAGTGGTTAAAGCGGGTAGTGGAGAAAGAGAAGCTATCACACGAAATTATTCTTGTTGACGATGGCAGCCGGGATGAATCCTGGGCAGTTATCCGCGATTTATCCTCCCGATATACCCATTTGAGGGGTGTGCGTTTTCAACGGAATTACGGCAAGGCAGCAGCGCTGCAATGCGGATTCAGTCTCGCTGAAGGCGAGGTGGTGATCACGATGGATGCCGATATGCAGGATAGCCCCGATGAAATTCCTGAACTGGTAAAAATGATCCGCATCGAAGGGTTCGACCTGGTGTCGGGGTGGAAGAAGAAGAGAAGGGATCCGGTTTTAAAACGCTGGCCGTCGAAATTTTTCAATTTTGTGGCAAGGCTTAACAGCGGAATCAAAATTCATGACTTCAATTGCGGACTGAAGGCTTATCGCAATGAAGTGGTTAAAAGTATTGAGGTTTTCGGTGATATGCACCGGTATACTCCCGTTTTAGCCAAACGTTCCGGATTCAGCCGGATAGGTGAGAAAATCGTGGCCCATCAGGAGCGGAAATATGGAAAAACTAAGTATGGAATGGGTAGATTGTTCACAGGGGCACTTGATTTATTGACTGTTAGCTTTATCACCCGGTTCGCCAAAAAACCCATGCATCTTTTCGGTTCACTCGGAATGCTGATGATGCTTTTTGGTGCAGTTGTGACCGCATGGCTCATTGGGATCAAGATTCATGATATCACCAATCATATAGTTCCGAGGGAAATAACTGCACAACCATTGTTTTATCTGGCGCTCATGGCCGTGATCATCGGTATTCAATTGTTCCTGACCGGTTTTCTAGCTGAGTTGGTTTCACGGACAGCACCTGACCGGAATAAATACCTGATTGCAGAGGAGATATGAAAACTCTGATTCGTTGGGCCCTGCGAATTTTTCCCAGGCCATTTCTTATCCGGATCAGCTATCTCTTTATGGGGCTTTTCAAACCGCTGCTCAAGGGAAACACGGTGGAATGTCCCGTCTGCGGATTCACCTTCCGGAAATTTCTTCCTTACGGGGTGATGTCCAGGTCTAATGTATTATGCCCAACCTGCCTGTCGCTCGAACGCCATCGGTTAATTTGGCTCTATCTCCAGAAGCAGTCTGATTTTTTAACAAAACCCCGTAGACTTCTCCATGTTGCACCCGAGCAATGTTTTTACAACCGGTTTAAGCAATACAGCCATATTGATTATATTACCGCTGACCTGGAGTCACCGATCGCCGATTTTCACTTCGACCTGCATGAAATACCGTTTGAGGAGAATTCTTTCGATATGATCCTCTGCAATCATGTACTGGAACATGTGACTGATGACCGTAAAGTGATTTCTGAATTCCTGCGCGTTCTGCGGCCTGGCGGCTTTGCCATCCTGCAGGTTCCGCTTGAGCCGCACAGGGAATCAACGTTTGAAGATCCTTCCATAACGGACCCCCGCCTGCGTGAAAAATATTTCGGTCAGAAAGACCATGTAAGAGTATATGGCCGCGACTATCCAGGCCGGCTGCGGGAATGCGGCTTTATCGTGGAGGAACGCCTGGTTTCAGAGGGGTTCAGCGCTGAAATGATCAACCGCTACCGCCTGGCACCTGATGAAACTTTATATATTGCCTCGAAACCCTGATGGAACGCTTCTACTCATTTATCGTTCCGGTTTATAACCGGCCCGGAGAACTGGCTGAACTGCTGGAGAGTATGGCTTCGCAGACTTATTCAAATTTCGAGGTGGTAATTATTGAAGATGGTTCGGTTCTGCGATCTGACCATCTTGCCAAAGAATACTCCGGTAAACTGTCTATCCGGTATGTTGATCTTCCCCGGAGCGGCCCCTCATTGGCCCGTAATGCGGGAACCCGCGCTGCGAAAGGAGATTATTACATTTATGTTGACAGCGATTGCTTATTGCCGGCTGATTACCTGAACACCATTGACCGCTTTCTGGAAAACCAGCCCCTGGATTTTTTTGGCGGACCCGACCGGGCATCAGAAAATTTCAGCCTGACCCCAAAGGCTATTTCCTACGCTATGACCTCTTTCCTCACCACCGGCGGTATCCGAGGAGGGAGAAAAAAGATCGACCGGTTCTATCCCCGAAGCTTTAACATGGGTGTCTCCAGAAAAGCATTTGAGGCAGTTGGAGGATTTCCGGAAACACGGATGCACCCGGGCGAAGATATGGTATTCAGTATTGAATTGATTAACAAAGGGTTTACCTCAGGACTGATCCGGGATGCTTATGTTTATCATAAACGGCGAACCACCCTGGGTAGGTTTTTCAAACAGGTTTTCGGATTTGGGAAAACACGCTATATTATATCAAAGGTTTATCCGGAAACATTTAACCTTTTTTTTCTGGCTCCATCTGTATTTCTGGCCGGTTCGATTGTGCTGGTTACTTTATGGCTGTTTTTCGGATTCTTGTTTTTACTGCCCCTGGTGATGTGGGCTATATTGGTTTTTCTTGATGCCACCATCCGTAACGGATCGTTTTTTACTGGTTTTATCGCTGTAATCGCTTCGTTTATACAATTGTACGGTTATGGATCCGGATTCCTGTGCGCGTGGTGGTCCGTAACCATCAGAGGGAGAGATCAGTATGGCGTTTTTTCTAAAGGCTTTTATCCCAACAGGCCACAATCGAATCTATCCAGTTTATAATTTCATCGAACCCATCCGGATTAAAGTATTTCATCTGCGGATACCGGTTATTCCAGGTGATCTGCCTTTTGGCGTAATGGCGGGTATTTCTCTTGATTAACCGGATGGCTTCATCAAGGTCGGTTTTGCCGTCAAACATGTCGAACAATTCGCGATACCCGACCGTGTTAAGAGCATTGAGGTGCTTCATCGGGTAAAGGCCTTTCGCCTCCTCAATCAGCCCTTTTTCCATCATACGGTCGACCCGC
This sequence comes from Bacteroidales bacterium, assembly GCA_041658425.1. Classification (GTDB taxonomy): domain Bacteria; phylum Bacteroidota; class Bacteroidia; order Bacteroidales; family UBA12481; genus UBA12481. Next base: position 26,836 of record JBBAAF010000022.1, read on the forward strand.
AGGTTGATGCGTTGATACAATTCTTCGCGAGGCAGCTCCAGTCCGATCAATATGATATCAAAATCACGATTGACGGCCTGTTTAATCCGGAAAGAGGAGAACGAACGGCCCGTAGTCAGGCACACTTCCAGTCCGCGCATAACCCGTGCCGGATTGTTTCTATCCACTTTAGCGTAAAATGCAGGATCCAGCTGCGCCAATTCGGCAAGAAGGCCATCCAGGCCATCTGCATCATAACGCTGTTTCAACATCGTCCGGATTTCAGAGTCGGGATCTGGGATATCATCAATACCATTTATAATGGCATCCATATATAAACCGGTACCGCCCGTCATGATTATCAATGAATGTTTATTAAACAGATGTTTCAGAAGACCAGTCACATCCTGCTCAAACCGGTATGCCGAGTAATAATCATGAATGGAAAGGTTATCGATCAGATGATGGGATATGGTGTTCAGTTGATCAATATCCGGTTTTGCTGTTCCGATCGACATCTCGCGGTACATCTGGCGTGAATCGCAGGAAATGATTTCGGTTTTCCAATGCTGGGCCAGTTTGATGCTCAGATTGGTTTTGCCGGATGCGGTAGGACCTGCGATAATTACGAGGGTTGGGGGCATATATATTATCGTTAGTATCCGACGAATCCTGTTTCTGCTATTTTGTCCATGTTGTGGTTCTTTTCAGCAAAACAAATCTACAACATAGGGACGAAACCTTTCAAGTTCAGATTGTAAATTTTTAATTTGATTTTCCGTTATTTTGTTTAGTTTTGATCATCCCCCATTGATTTTGTGAACCCATAATCTGTCGGTATGACAACTATTGTCAGAAAATCAGTAAGTTGTATTAGCCCAATAGGGGTAATACAGATCGTTCTTAAAGTATTAAAACATTGTTGCATAGCGATTTATGCAATTCTTTTAAGTGCCTGTGAATCTAATTCTCCTCCAATTGCAGCCTTCCGGATTACTCCCGATAATGGTAACCTGAAGACTTTTTTCGATTTCGATGGATCCGGGAGTTATGATAGCGAAAGCGAAACTGTGGCCATGCAGTTCCGATGGGATTTTCAAACTGATAGGAAATGGGATACTGAATTTGCTTATTCCCCATTAGCCACTTATCGGTATAAAAACTATGGAACCTATACCATAACTATGGAAGTTAAGGACGGCTTCGGGCTCACCGCCCAAACCACCGGAACTATCACAATTACGCAGCAGGATTCGATTCGGGATCCCAGGGATGGCCAATGGTATACTACCGCTCAAATTGGGAGTCAGTTTTGGATGGCAGAGAACCTGAACAATGGTATTAAAATCGATTCTTTGACTGAGCAAACGGATAATGGAATAATTGAAAAGTATTGTTGCAGACCGTACCGGGATTACCCTGGAGGATGTGACAAGGTTGGCGGATTATACCAATGGGATGAAGCCATGAACTATTCAACTGCCGAAGGAACCCAGGGAATATGCATGCCTGGTTGGCATATTCCAACTGATAATGATTGGCAAAAATTAATGGATAATTTTCATAATTTCCGGTATCCCGGTGCCTACTATATCACCGGAAGTCCATTTATTCCCGACCGGAAAGTTATATTAGATGAATATGAAGCCTTTGAAGCCGGGAAGTACTTAATGGGACCTGAATCACCCAGTGGTTTTAATGGCATTTATTCTTTATATCGAAACCCAGCCGGTAATTTTGGTTGGAAGCATTATTTCTTCCTGGGTATCAAAACCGCTTGGTGGTCTTCCACGCGGTCCGATGAATGGGCACTTATTGCTTCAATGATGGACATAGCTGATAGCCCTGAACGATTTGCTGATAATAAAAAATATGGATATTATGTGCGATGTATACGGAATACTAAGTAAGATAGTTAGAAAGACGTGGTTAGTAATCTTCATTTTGCTGTTAGGATGTGAACCTAAAGTTGACCTTTCAGCAGATTGGCAGGACATTACAGTAATACATGGGTTTTTGGAAGATGGTGCTTATCCGGGATTTGCGGTAAGGATAAGCCGTGCCTTTATGGGGGATAAGCCCGTTGCCGATATGGCTGCAGAACCGGATTCCACCAATTATAAAGAACCCATGGAAGTCTACATCGAGGAGTTTTATAATAATTATGCTGTCACGCAATTGATCCCTGATCGTGACACTTTCGAATGGGAAAAAAAACCAGGGATATTCCCCCGGAATGGAAATATCTGGTATTTTAGTAGGTTGCGGACAACTCCCAATAAAACTTATAAACTCATTGTATATTTTCCGGAGCGGGATAAGTATGTTTCCGCAACTTCACATGTTGTTGACCGCCCGAGAATTTATGAACCTTCAAATGATGGGTTGATCATTTATCTTGCTGATAAATCTTCTTTTCAAATCGGTTATGCCACAGTTGCCTATGGGGCATATTACCAAATCAGCTTGATATTCAATTATGTCGAGGCTTATAATACTTACGGAAAAACAGCCGAGGAAAAAAGCTTTCAGATGGATCTTCCCGCGAAGGTCATTACGCCACCAGATCTCGGGAGTTCCTCTGAACGCATAACTCAGTCAATTCCTTATCATACGATTTTTGGCAAACTCGCGGAAGGAATCGCGACAGATTCCACCATTAAAGCCAGGTATCTTAAGGGAGTGAATATTAGGTTATTCATCAGTACAGAGGAGTATAATCTATATTATCATTCCGGCTTCGAATTTGAATTTGGTTCCACACGCAACCGGTACACCAATGTGATTAACGGTGCAGGATTATTCAGCAGTCAGGGTGTTAAATTTATCCGCAATCTGATCCCGGATCAGGTTTCAATGGACTCCCTGGCATTTGGCGGCATTACCCGTAAACTTAAATTTTCCAACGAAATCCTCACCCAATGAAGCCACGTCTTGTTATCGGATCCTTTGTGGTTGCTTTAGTTCTGGGTGTGACGATGGCCGGAGCTCAAACCGCCACCATACGCGGGGTCATTTATGATGCATCATCCGGGCTGACTCTGCCCGCTGCCAATATCCGGATCGAAGGAAACAATAAAGGCGCCATATCGGATGAAAATGGTTTTTTCCAGTTGATCCGGTTGGAAAACAAAAAACATGTTCTGGTTATCTCCGACATAGGTTATCAGACAGATAGCCTGGTAATTGACCTGACTGACAGAGCCTTTGCCGAGAAAAATGTTTTTCTGAGTCCAAAAACTTATTCTGTTGGGGAAGTGATGATTCAGGGATTCCGTTTGGTTGAAAAAACCAGAACTAATATTTCCGTGTATCAGATTACTTCCAAAGACCTTAAAATGATCCCGGGATTCGGGGGGACTGCTGATCTGGCCCAGGCGATCCAGGTACTTCCCGGTGTGGTTTTTACAGGTGATCAGGGCGGACAGTTATATATTCGGGGAGGTTCTCCGTCGATGAACAAAGTTTTGATGGACGGGATGACTATTTATAGCCCGTTTCATTCTATGGGACTTTTTTCAATTTTCAACTCCGATGCCATACAGGAAGCTGATGTTTATACAGCCGGGTTCGGCGCACAATACAGCGGAAGAATTTCATCGATCATGGATATTCGCATGCGTGACGGAAATCCCAGACAGTTTTCCGGAAAAGCTTCGGTCGATCCTTTCCAATCGGAATTACTGATTGAAGGTCCATTCATTCGCCAAAAGGATGGGCAGACAAGGTCCCTAACCTTTTTAGTGACCGGGAAAAAATCCTTGATTGACCAAACAGGTAAATTGTTGTATCCTTATCTGGATTCCGTTGGACTTCCATTTGCCTACGAAGATCTTTATGCGAAAATCACTTTGCGCGGAAACTTTGGCGATCAATTGCAGGTTTCGGGATTTCGTAATGCTGACCAGGTGAATTTTCCGGAATTGGTTTCGCTCGACTGGCTTTCAAATGGAATTGGAATACGGGGAACCATTGCTCCGTATGGTTCAAAAGCACAAATTATTCCGTACCTGAATTACTCCGGGTACGAAATTCATTATCTGGCGAATGACACCTTATTGAAAACCAGCCGTATAGCCGGTTTTGAGGGGGGCTTGAGATTGCGCTATCAGTTTAATTATGACGAATTGGAATTCGGGATTGGTCTGGATGGTTTCAATACGCTGACGGATTTTAAAAACACAGTTGGGAACCGGTTTTATCAGGAAGACAACTCTACTGATTTAACCGGTTATGCCAAATATATTAAAAGACTGAACAATTGGATATTAGAAGGCGGGATCTCTCTTAATTACTATGGATCGCTAAGAGTCTTCTCCCCTGAACCGAGGATTAAACTGAAATTCAAGTTATCGGAACGATTCCATCTGAAAGCTGGTGCCGGCTGGTATTCGCAGAATCTGCTTACAACCAGTTCTGACCGGGATATTGTTAATTTATTCAATGGCTATATAGCATCACCGGATCAGTTGCAGGAAGAATTATTTGGAACCGAAATCAAGGATCATCTGCAAAAGGCCCGTCACATCATTCTTGGATTTGATCTGGTTGGTAATAATGCCTTCGAGTGTTCAGGCGAAGTTTATCTCAAGGATTTTAATCAATTGATTAATGTTAACCGGAACAAATTGTACGCAGATTCACCTATAAATTCGGATAAACCATCTTACCTTAAAAAGACTTATATCCTGGAGCAGGGGCTTTCGTACGGGTTCGATTTTAATTTTTCGTATCAGGTTAAGGGGTTCAAATTCAGCGGAAACTACAGCCTCGGCTGGAATACCCGGAAAGATGAAGTCCAGCAGTACACGCCCCATTTTGATCGCCGTCACACCATAAACCTGCTAGCCAATTATTCCTTTGGGAAATCAAAAACCTGGAACTTTTCCGTCCGGTGGAATCTTGGCTCTGGTTTACCGTTCACCCAAACCCGGGCATATTATGAAATGCTGGATCCCTTCCATACACCGAGAGAAGGTGGTGAGACCTATATCCCCGGAGAATTAGGAATTGTTTACGCCGGCTATAATCAAGGCAGGCTTCCGGCCTATCACCGTTTGGATATGAACCTGCGCAAGTCAATTGATTTGAAAACTTTTACCATTCAATTAACTGCCGGTGTTGTCAATGCTTATGACCGGCATAACCTTTTTTACTTTGATAGGCTAAAATATAAGCTGGTTAACCAATTACCCATTATTCCAACTATTGGAGGAGTGATACAATTTAATTAAATTTCCCTATGAGGATACTTTTTGTAATCTTACCATAATGATGATGAAAAGATATTTGGTTTTTGGTATCATTATTCAATTTATTCTTTTTATAATCTCTTGTAAATCAGACATTAATGTAATATATGAATCTGGTGGGAAACCAGTAGTATATTGTCTCCTAAACCCAAAGGACTCAATTCAATATCTCCGGGTCAGCCGGTCATTTATTATCAGGGGTAACCCGGAAGGCCAGGTGATTTCTCCGGACAGCCTGATTCTGGACGGGGATTTTTATGCTTACCTGGAATCTGAAAATCCGGATGGAAACAGGGAAATCCACTATTTTGAGAAAACCGAAATTAACCAGCGCGACAGTGGCTTATTTCCGCAGGATGGGTTGGTGGTTTTCCAAACGAATTGCCCGGTTCAGGGAGGTAAAGAATATGGTTTATATGTCAATTTCCCGCAAAAACCTCGACTGGTTGCCGGATCGGTCACTGTAGTGAATCCGGTTGAGATCCTGGATCCAAATCCGCTACCGGGCCGTGAGGTCACCTTTCTGGAAGACCAGGGTTACCTGGTAAGATGGACAAAATCGATAAAATTCGCAGTATATCAATCGGTTATCCGGTTCATCTTTCTGGAGGGAGATAAAAATTTCCAGATCCGCAGGGAAGTGGGTATTCCACAGCCGTTGGTTTATAGTGATAACGAGAATGCTATCCTGACCAGCTTCCTGAATGGAGCAGGCTTTATCGATGATCTTGTGACCAATCTATCACCTCCGGATTCGGGCTTGCGCAGGAAGATCATTGGTTTTGACCTGCTCTTGACGACCGGGGGACCCGAACTGGCCGTTTTTACACGCTCCGGTCAGAATGCGGTTGCTTCATTTACCGGTCTGGATGAGTATTCCAATATCGACGGAGCAGTTGGCATCTATAGCTCGGTCACCCTTACGGGAACCTATAATAACCGGTTCTCCGACCTGACCATCAATTATTTGGCCGATAGCGAAAAGACCCGGCACCTGGGATTTTTAAGGTTCAACGAAGACTTTCAGCCATGAAACTGTACAGGATTATTGGGATTCTTGTTTTAGCATTTTTAGCAGCCTGTGATCCCGACGGGGATATCCTGGGAAGCGACGAAGTAATCATACCGGCGGATCAAGGCACCCTCGAATTCCGGTTTATCCTGCCTGAATACGACATCCCGAAGGACAAGATCCACCGGATTTCTCTGAGCTTTGCCTTCTCGGTAGATTCCCTATACCGGGGACAGTTCTTCAGGAAGGTTAATGTATCGGATTTTCAGGAGGTCTACACCCAATACTTCCCGGGAGATGAATATTACTACGATGCGGTGATCACCTGCTCCTGTGCAGGGGATACCTGCCTGAACGGAAATTTTCCCGGCGGACGGTTCGGAATGAAACATGCCTTTAATAAATTCAATATTGAGAATCAGAAGAGTACTGTTATTGAAACACATTTTCAATAAGGTTCAATGGGAAAACTAATCTGGCTAACGGTTTCTTTGGGAATTCTTTCCGCCTGCGATCCTACCGATCATGGCGGTATAACGCCGGTAGCCTCTTACCGGATCACGCCGGAAAGCGGTAAAACAACCGATACCTTTCGGTTCGATGCCAGCCTGACCAAGCCGGGTGCCCGAAGCAACAAGGTTTATTACCGCTGGGACTGGAACCGTGACGGGATCTGGGATGATGAATACTCCCGGTTATCGGTTATCGGTTATCGGTTTTATCGTAAAGGAACTTATAATCCAGTTCTTGAAGTCATAAATTCGGATGGTCTAAGGGATACAATCTCCCTTCAGCTGACAGTGAGCCAGGGATATTCCGCACCACACCCCGCATTCACCATTAACCCCGAAACAGGTAACCTTAAGACTCGTTTTTTGTTTGATGCTTCCGGATCGAAGGATGACGAAGACTCAATCAGTCAGCTGCGCTTTATGTGGGATTTTACCGGCAACGGCTCCTGGGATACGCCATTGTCGGCCAATAACACCGCAAGTAATTATTATCAGGATACCGGAAAGTTTGAGGTTGCACTTGAGGCGGTTGATCCCCAAAATATGCGCAGAACAGTTATCGGAAGGGTTTGGGTGACCAATATCAATTCCCGGCTGGTTGCCGATTTCTATTGGACTCCTGAATATGGAACAACTACCACTGAATTCATTCTGAATGCTTCCGCCTCCCACAACCTTGATGACTCACAAGCTTTGCTTCGTTATTCGTGGAAACTTCCGCCTGAATATAATTGGACTGAATGGACCTTTGAGCCTGACACCTCCATCCTATTTGAAAGAGAGGCCCCTTATGACTTGGAACTCCGGGTTATGGATACTGCCAGTCTGGTTAATTATTGCAAAAAGACCATCCGGATTTACCATCAAAACCTGCCGCCCAATCCGAAATTTTTAATCGGTTGCCGCCGGGGAAATATCCGGACCCAGTTTTTTTTCAATTCCTGGCCGACGCTGGATCCCGAATCGCTGCCAACGACCCTTGAGGTTAGATGGGATTTCAACGGGGATGAAAAATGGGACACCGAATATTCGAAAGAACGGACGATTTATCATAATTACCCGGAGTCAGGGACATATAAGGTTTATATGGAAGCGAGGGACCCGGAGGGTTTATCGGATACCACGGCCCAGTTTGTTGAGGTTTCGCCCTGGACGAATGAAACGGGTTTGATTTACGACCAGCGCGATGGTCAGTATTACGGAACTGTTAAAATCGGTGAACAATGGTGGATGAGTCAGAACCTCAACTTTGCACCTTATGATCCGAACAAGGATGTGGTCGAAAAACTCTGTTATTGGGGTGGTAAATGGTGTGATGTTATGGGAGGATTATACAACTGCTACCACGCTACCCGCGAAGACTTCTATGGGGAAGTCAGGGGTATTTGTCCATCGGGATGGCACATTCCTTCGCGCAAGGAATTGGAATCCCTCGTAAATACCGTAGGTGGCTGGGATCAGGCAGATAAACTTTTACCTGGTGGTCCAACCGATTTCAATGCCCTATATGCTGGCTACGGCGAGAAAACCAGCCATGGATTGAGTTTTTCGTGGATTAATTACGCAACTTACTTCTGGTCGTTTAATAAAATGTCAGATCCTTATGCTCCAAATAGTTGGAATTTGACTTTGATCAAAGGGGAAAAGAAATTTTATCCGGGATGGTCGGACATGAAATACTATTATTCCGTGCGATGTGTTAAAAATGATGAGTAGTGGCAGAGAGTATAGCAGTCGGCAGTAGGCAATAGGCTCCGCGTTCAAAAATATTATTATAAGTTGATGATAAAATCCAATGTATCGATATTATCCGCATAATCCCAAAGTTCGGGTTTCTGTGCCGAACCAAAAGGAATTAGGTTGGGATTCGCTGATTTATGGCCTACAAGGCATTGAATTTCAGTATCCTGAGCCTTTAAATGGCTTAAAAGTACAGACAGATCATCGTAAAAACTATAATGCACGACACCAATCGGAGAGTGGAGCATTTCACTTTCAATAAGCAGTACCTGACGGGCGTCGATAAAGGGTGTGTTCAACATGGCAAGCCTGGCTCTCTGGTAGCGTAGATTATCGTTGAAGGGTTCACAAGGGTCAATCTGGTTGAAGCTGATGAGAGGCTCAACCAGATTCCCCGGTGAATAACCGGCTGGTAAGAATAGGTGAGATACGCTCCTGCAGCCCAATCCATAATATTCCAGGATATCAGCAGCCAGATTATCCAGTTCCTCATCGGTTTCTGATCCGTCAAGAATAGCGGCCGAACTTCTGTTTTTCCTGATGATATGAGGGACATGGCCATATTCCATCTGAAAATACCTTGAACTGTTGTTGCTTCCGGTAGCGATAACAGCATCCGGGGAAATTGCAAAGTTTTGAAGTTGAATCTGATCAGCAAAGAGGGGTTCCATCCTGATCAATTCTTTTGCCAGCAGGGTCAGGAGCTGATCATCGCGGGATGATAATTTTCCGATAAACCGGTGTCCGGAGATCAGAACGGATAGAAAATCATGAAATCCCACCAATGGGATATTTCCGGCGGTTATAACCAGAATATTCCGGACCGGTGGAACGGCCGGGATCGGGTATAGATCGGTCCAGCGTGTCAGGTTATCGGCGGTCAGCAGTGATGACCAGGAATTCAGTGCCCTGGCTGTTTCGCTCCTGGTGAACCAGTTATTGGCGCTGAATGCCTGGTCCATAAGGTCGCTTTTAATCAGACCTGGAAAAAGGGATCCCAGTTCTGCAAAGGATGATATTCGATTCCGGAGGTCCATATCGGGTAGCAAGGAGCTAAAAATAGCGAGAAAATTCCTGTTCTGGTTTGGTTTCCGTAATTTGGCAGTGCCGAATTTTATTATCGTGAAGCGTACCAGCAAATATTTTAGAAAAGTAGCCTTAATGAGGGAAAATTTCCGGATCTCATTTTTATCGATCCGGTCGAACTTATTGAGGACCGTTCTAACGGTTTTAATCATTGCCTTCGGGATTATGGCCCTCATCGGAATCCTCACTACAATCGACTCGTTAAAGCGGTCGGTGAATTCTTCTTTTTCAGCAATGGGTGCCAATTCTTTCAGTATCCGCAGCCGGGGGTATAATGTTCAAATCGGGAGCCATCGTGACCGGGTTAAGAACTACTCCAGGATATCCTACAGTGAGGCAGAACGCTTTAAGAAGGAGTTCAAGTTGCCGGCTGCTGTTTCAGTTTCCATTGTGGCTTCCGGAAACGCTACCATTAAGTATGGATCTGAAAAGACCAATCCGAATGTTTCTGTAAGGGGCGTTGATGAGAATTATCTGGTTACGGCTGGTTATGAGGTGGAGAAGGGGAGGAATTTTTCAGAAGCCGACATCCGGAGCGGTGAAAACACGGTATTGATTGGCTCCGAAGTGGCAAAAAGTCTGTTTAAGCAAGGTCAGGATCCTTTAGACAAGATAATTACAGTATCCAATGGAAAGTACCGTGTGATTGGTGTCCTGAAGGAAAAAGGGGCATCGATGATTGGAAGCGGCGACCGGTTATGCTGTTTGCCTGTCACCAACGTTCGACAGTATTTTTCCTATCCGAATATGTCATTCAATATTACCATATTACCGAATGAAGGGTTTGGCATGGTTGAGGCGATGGGAGAAGCTGAGAGTCTTTTTAGGGTGATTCGTGGTTTAGATCCGTTGGATGCCTCGGATTTTTATACGGTTCGGAGTGACAGCATTGCCGAGCTCCTGATCAGTTCGGTATCCAGCATAACGATAGCTGCGACACTGATTGGGATTATTACGCTATTGGGTGCTGCCATCGGATTAATGAATATTATGCTTGTAGCTGTGGCCGAGCGGACACAGGAGATCGGAATCCGGAAAGCTATCGGTGCGAATAACAAAACCATCCAGCAGCAGTTTCTGTTCGAGGCCGTTTTAATCGGGCAGATTGGCGGTATTGTTGGAATTATACTCGGAATAGTGGTTGGGAACCTGATTCCGCTGATCGCCGGGGGTACATTTGTTATCCCATGGGGATGGATTTTTTTGGGCTTTATGCTCTGTTTTATCGTTGGGGTCATTTCAGGAATATACCCGGCCATGAGGGCAGCCAGACTAGACCCGATCGAGTCATTAAGATTTGAGTAGGGGTTTCGGGAAATGAATGCAAAGGCACAAGAGAAGTAAGAAGTCAGAGATTCCAATTCAGAATTCCGAGTTCCGAGTTATGAGATTCAAGTATTTTGTGAAGTAGGAAGTGACCTGTCCAAAAAAGGTTTACAGTTAAACGGGTTGTTTGTTAGTTAAAATTGTCTTGTTAAGATAATAGTTTTTACATTCTCGGGTCACCTGTAAGTTTTTTATATAAACCATTTGAGGTACCAGGATACTGGTATTCCTACTTCATAAATACTTGAATCTGTAATTTTCGGAACTCGGAATTCTGAATTGGAATCTCTGACTTCTTACTTCTGCCTGACAATATAAAAAAGGCAACCCAACCAGGTCGCCTTTTTATATTATAGGGCAGAATTAACTAGAACAGTTTCCCGATCAGGTCAACAACGCGGCAGCTATAGCCCCACTCGTTATCGTACCAGGAGAAAATTTTAACCATTTTGCCATTCACCATGGTGCTGAGAGCATCAAAGATTGAACTGTGGGTATTGTGAATAATATCTACAGAGACGATCGGGTCTTCGGTATATTCAAGGATACCTTTCATCGGGCCTTCGGCTGCTGCCTTCATGGCTGCATTGATTTGTTCCTTGGTTACTTCCACTTTCAGGTTGGCAACAAAGTCAACGAGTGAACCGGTTGGGGTAGGAACACGGACGGCGCAACCGTCGAGTTTGCCTTTCAGTTCAGGAATAATTTTACCAACAGCTTTAGCGGCACCGGTTGTAGTCGGGATCTGTGAAACAGCACAACTACGGGCACGGCGAAGGTCTTTGTGAGGAGCGTCAAGTATCTGCTGATCGTTGGTATAGGAGTGAATGGTGGTCATGAAACCATTCTCAATACCAAAACTGTCATTTAATACTTTAACCACCGGAGCCAGGCAGTTGGTGGTGCAGGAAGCATTGGAAACGCACTGGTCAGTTGGGCGCAGGGCAGCGTCATTCACGCCCAGGACGATCATATTGTCGATTTCGTCTTTTGCGGGTACCGTTAGGATAACTTTTTTAGCGCCGTTCTTCAGGTGGTCGCCGTAGCCTCCTTTTTCACTTTCTTTTTTAGTGAAAACACCTGTTGACTCGATAACCACATCGGGTGTCTGTGCCCATTTAATATTGATCGGGCTTCTTTCAGCCGTAACAAAAACTTTTTGTCCGTTTACAATAATACCTTGTTCGTCAAAGGTCACTGTCCCGTTAAAACGACCCTGGGTAGAGTCATACTTAAGCAGATGAGCCAGTGTTTTGGTATCGGTGAGGTCATTGATCCCTACAACTTCCAGATCCGGCCGTTCAAGAATGAGTTTAAAAACATTCCTTCCGATGCGACCGAAACCATTGATTCCAACTTTAATTTTCGCCATAATTATTTCACAACAAATTTTGAAGATGCCTGCTGAGTTCCTGCAGTCATCCTGATCAGATAGGTTCCTGCACCAAAAGCGGAAGCGTCGATGGATAATTCATTGGCTCCGGCCGGTTGGTTGGACAGGTTAATCGTTTTAACGAGTTTGCCTTGCAGGTCGTAAATCTGGAAGTCGATATTTGAATTGTTCTCCATGTTGTACCGGATGATAGCCATATCACTGACCGGGTTTGGAGTGATTTTAACATCGATATTGCTTATTCCTGCTAATTTGGATGAGGAAGAACCTCCTTTGGAGGCAAAGGTTTCCGAGGTAAAGATTCCACGCCCGAAGGTGGCAGCATAAACGACGCCATGATTCTCGATTCCAAATTCGGCATTGTTGTCAAACTTCTGCTGACGGAGCTGGAAAACCGGTACGATTTCCATGTTGTTTCTGTTTTCGCTCGCCCATTCAGGGGTTCCGGCATAAATATCAGAGGTAGAATAAACGCCGTATTCGGTACCCACCATAACCTCGTTGTTGTTGCGGGAATTGTATAGAACGGAATAAACCGGAGCTTGCGGCAGGTTACCCTGAATCGGGGTAAAGTTTTCAGTGGAATCGCGAGCCGTAATAGCATTAGTACAACGGTAGATGAAATTCGGGTTGCCATAGTTACCGGTGGAAACCAGAACTTTGTTGGGATCAGTCGGATCAACAGCAATACTCGTTACTACCTGGGTAAAGGAACCGATGGTTGCGGTTGTTTCAACATAGGTGGGCTGACCGGTTTCCGGATGAAAGCCGGTTCCGGTATCCGTACGCCTTCTGTCGCGTGCATTTTCCATGTTGGATATCCTGTAAATCTTGTATTTCTTTTCTGATGCATCCCAAAGAGCGCCAAACAAGTGGTTGCCGTCAGTCGAAAAGGCCAGAGAAATTACCTGGTCAACATTAGGTGCAGTACCTTGCAGTCGTTTCTTTATGATCACGGCATACATCTGGCCTTTGTACACGTCGAGACCGCTCAGGGGATGACGGTTAGTCT
>JBBAAF010000023.1:0-39246 GCA_041658425.1 Bacteroidales bacterium
ATGTTCATCCTATAAAAATACAGGGCAAATATAGTGAAATACGTTTAAAGATACAAGGGTAAATGTATTTCATCCACTCCCGAACGTCCTTAACGTCCTTAACGTCCTTAACGTCCTCACGTCTGTCTTGTCCTCACGTCCTTAACATACTCACAATCCGATTTTTATATGTTTCAGAAACAGGCAGGCGGATTGGAACGGATGACGAAAGCTCGACTACCATTCCGGTTTTTGTTTTTTTAGCAAGTTTAATCCTGTTTAAGTTGACCATATAGGAACGGTGACAGCGGATGATGGGATATCCGGAAAGCTGCTCTTCCATCCGCTTCATGCTGTTGCGAAGAAGCATCCGGTCGGGCTGAGTGTGATCGAGATAGTGAATCGTGACGTAGTTTTCGCTGGCTTCGAGGTAAAGCAGGTCATCAAGCTGTATGGTAAGCTTTGTTTCACCGTTTTCATCGTTGAAATTAACAAACCGGGGGGGCTCAGGTTCGGATTGCTTCTCCACCATCAGTTTCTCGAAATTCTGTTGTTTATCGAGCCAGGCAAAGTAAAGCAGGCTGATGAGGTAAGGAATCAGGAGAATCAGGGTAGCATTTAGTATAGCCGTGTAATAGACTTCAAACCAAAACCGGTGATCCTTCAGAAATACCTTCTGAATCATCATGTAAAAGCCGGTCATGGCAAGAACCTCCAGTGCAATCATCAGTGCATACCCGGCAATGGTAACCGGCCGGCGTTTTCGGATCTGTGTCATAATCACCCGGCTAACAATCACCACCACCATGCCCAGCACTACTACAAATCCGACGTAGAATGCAAATTGTCCGGTGTTGATCTCAAACCAGCTCTGCGAACCGAACGGATGGTAGATCAGGATAAAGGAATAGGCAAACAGGGCAGTAAATATGATCTGAATTACCGTATTACGGGGCTTCACAAAGAATTCAGGTATGAGCCGGTTCAAATTCATCCGACAATATTAAGCAAAGTTATGCAGGGTTATGATAAAATCAATCTTCGGATTTCGTCCCTGTATTTCGGTTTTCATCCCAAAACGTGAGGCTTTATCACCCTTAGGGCCGGTTGGACACCACCCTATTGATATCACTTTTTGAGCATTGTAAATTTGCTGCCAGAAATAAAAACTGAATGGATTATTTTGGAAATCAGATGCTATTGAAATCGTGTTATGACTTTCATACACGGGATATTGCCATACCCGGATCCGAATCCCGGATTGTAAACTGTGATTTCCGGTCGGTTATCAAACCAGACTTGCGGCTGGATGATCCAACAAATATTACGGCAGATGGTCATCCTGAACTTTTGTTACGTTCTTTTGAAGGTAACTACAACTTTACTTACCCGGTTTTTATGGCGGAAGGAAAAGAGACTGTCGAAGGGGCGATAATCATGCTGCATGGATTGAATGAACGAAACTGGCAGAAATATTTGTATTGGGCTCAATATCTAAGCGAAAACACCGGCAAGGCGGTAATCCTTTTTCCGATGGCTTTTCATGTGAACCGCTCGCCCAGCTTGTGGAGCGATCCGCGGGCCATGCAGGAGGTGGCTCAGCATCGGATACATCAAGCCCCGCAAAATGTAGTTGCAACACCCATCAATGCTGCATTGAGCACCCGCCTTGATACTCATCCGGAGTGGTTCTGTACTTCCGGACTGCAAAGTTGCTACGACCTGATTTCGCTAACCCAATTAATACGCTCAGGCCGGCATCCATTGTTCAGTTCCGGGGCATCGGTCGATTTTTTCGCCTATTCAGTTGGGGCATTTCTTCTGGAAGTGTTGCTGATTGCTAACCCCGATGAGCTTTTTTCCGAATCCAAAAGTTTCCTGTTTTTGGGGGGGAGTTCGTTTGAACAGATGCAGGGGATATCACGATATATTATGGATGCAAAAGCCTTCGACCGGTTGGAAGAAGCCTTTATCCGCCAGGATCCAAAGGCAATAAAACAAAAAATCAACATCGAACATCTGAAAACATTTAACATATTATGGTCCGCTTTTATGGCGATGCTCCGGCTGGACCGGTTTCAGGCACTTCGTGAGCGATCATTCCACCGCTTACGGAATCAGATTTCAGCAGTCGGATTATCCAGGGACCAGGTCATTCCGGCTAAATCGATCCTTCGAACACTTTGGGGCGCAAACAACCGCAATAAGATCCCGATGTCCATTCTCGACTTCCCGTATCCCTATTCCCATGAAAATCCTTTTCCCATCGGCAACCCGGTGCTACATCCCCAGGTTAATCAGGCTTTTCAGCAGGTATTCAGCGGAGCAATGAAATTTCTGGGTTAATTGTTTCTCCCGGCTTCACCATAAATACCCTGGCTTTATCATTACCCAAAATAACTTCCCACCTGATTATTCCCTTAGTATTATTCGTGAAGGTCGATTTCCTGAGGCCATCATGACGCACCGTGATGGTTCCGTCGAACACTGGCATATCTTTTAGCTCTGCCCAGCCGGTAACGGATGTCAGCCTGGATTTTGTCCGGATAATCCTGGTGCCGGCATTGGCTTCTATACCCATCAACCCCATTGCATAAGTTTCGATTGCTGCATAGGACACTTCCGGGTATTCACGGCGTTTCAGATCTGGTGATACTAACCGGACAAGCAATTTGTGCGCCTCTTCGGCTTTCCCGAACCGGTAAGTTTCAAGCGGATAGTAGGTATTCATTTCGACGCCGGTTTTGGGAACAACGGTAATCAGGTGGTCAATTACCGCAGATGCCCGATCGGAAGGAACAACGTCCCAACGTAATAAAAACGACATCATCTGCTTGTCATCGAGCCACTTGCCGATATATTGGGCAGCGAGCAGATCGGCACCCACCCTGCCGTACTGCTCTTCAAAAAGAACTGAGCCCCCGGCTGCTGGTACTGTCGGAGCTTCCTTCCATAAGGCCATCGCCGTCAGGGTCCCAGCGCCTGACATATTCATTCAATGATTTCTCATAGAAATTTACGAATACAGGATCGGTGAGATAGGTGGAGTCGTTGGTCCAGAGCCATGCACGATAGCAGGCATCGATGATATCAAAGTTTGCCGGAAGGTTATACCAGAAATCCTGATCTGATTTATAGTCAACCGGCGCAGGAAGATTATATCTGTTGATCTCCCAATAGCCGCACCAGTCACGACTTTCCGATATTGCTGCCACGAATTTGGAAAGCAGGTTATTGTTGATGTCGGCCAGTCCGAGCAGTTGGGCGCCAACCAGTTGATGTGATACATCGCGCATGCAGAATGCCTCACGCTTTGGCAAAGCTGCTTCGTACCAATGCCCTACCGGATCGTTGCCCCGGAAAACATAAGCCATGGCTTGCTGTTTAGCCCAGTTGAAGCCTTTTACCAGAGCCTGATCGTTGCTGGAAAAGCTGATTTTTGCATCCTGACAATGAACCGCTGCTGTCAGGAAAATTGTTGCCAGTAAATTGAAGATAAGTTTCATGATTTTATTTTCAAGATTAGTTGAAGCCCTTCAGGCTAATAATTTGGGCTAAAGCCCATGTAACAAATTCACATATAATCCACTAGCTAAAGCTAGTGGCAACTGATATGGGGCACCCTACGATATCTCACTCCCTCACGTCCTTAACGCCCTCACGTTCTTTTCGTTCTTATCGTCTTCTTGTCTTAAAGTCTTACAGTCTTACCTATGGAAGCTGTCCCCGATAAACTTCAGCCCGTCAACGATCCCCGTGCGCCAGTATACCCAGGTATGGCCGCCATCGCGGACCCTGAATTCGTACTTAACCTGCCGGTCGCGCAAGAGAATATGCAGTGCGGCGTTGCCTTTGTACAGGAAATCAATGGGGAGTAAGCAGAGTTTTTTCTTTTGTTACACCGAAAAGTTTCTCGAACAGACCATAAAGGCCTCCTGCTGGCATCGCTTTTATTTCTTCATCTGTCCAGACAGCGGCACTGAATGCAGCACAAGCAGCGAACATATCGGGACGTTTCAGTGAATACAGCAGTGTTCCGAATCCACCCATCGATAATCCCGAAACTCCGCGAAACTCTTTCTTTGCCCGCGTCCTGTATGTTTTATCGATATAGGGAATAAATTCCTGAATGAACATATCTTCGAACTTCTCAGATACATCGGCATTATTCATATACCAGGTGGCTTTGGCATCCGGCATCACGATGATCATCGAAGGAATCTCCCTGGATGCGATAGCCTTGTCGGCAGCCATATTCACTTCTCCAAACTGGATCCAGCCGGTTTCGTTGTCTGTATATCCGTGCAACAGGTAAACCACCTGGCCCATTGGGACAACCTGAGAAAATGAAGTAAAGAAAATTGTACTAAAAAGGCTGATAATCAGCAGTTTGTTTTTCATGGATAACTAATTTAACAGGACCTTAAATTAGCTATTTATGCCATGTTTATTGTGATTTTACAACATTTCGGAGGATTATTTCAGAACAGAAACTGTCCACTGATTTCACTGATAACACTGATGGCAACGGCGAAAATCAGTGTTATCAGCGACATCTGTGGACAGTTTTTCCTATTACTTGAGCCTTGAGCCTTGAGCCTTGAGCCTTGAGCCTTGAGCCTTGTTAACCAGCGGTAAGCGCTTTACTTAAATTCCAAAGTTTCTCTGCGACAACAAGGTCGTAAGATGCCCTGGATGAGGCTTTCTCTTTTCTTTTTGCGAAATACTTGCCGGTAACTCCTTCCACTTCAGGGGATGCGGCAAGGTAAATGGAAGTTTCAGCTCCATGGGCAGGTGGAATGGTAAACGGTTTCGCCAGCTTGATCAGCCAATTCGGTTTTTCAGACTCCCTGTTATAGGCAAAACGGGTATTGACAAATCCGGGATGCAGACAGTTAACGGTAATTCCTGTTCCGGATAACCGGTGAGCTAATTCGTATGTAAACAATACATTAGCCAACTTGGATTGCGCGTAAGATTTCCATGCTGAATACTTATGTTGCAGATGCAGGTCGTTAAAATCTATTTTCCCCCCGAAATGGGCACCAGAGGAAACATTAATAATCCGGGCCGGGGAACTTCTTTTCAGCAGATCGAGCAGCAATTGAGTAAGAAGAAAATGTCCAAGATGATTAACGCCGATCTGATATTCAAATCCATCGGCTGTTTCCATTCTCGGGTCAGTAAAAATGCCGGCATTGTTGATCAAAACATCGAGCCGTGGATATTTGGCGATGAATTCGGCAGCAAACCGGCGTATGCTGATCATACTGGCCAGATCGCACTGCATCAGGTCGATTTGATTGTTTTTGCTCACCCTGATAACCTCCTGCCTGGCTTTTTCACCCTTCACCAAATCGCGCGACATCATCACCACATGGGCACCCATTTCAGCCAGGGCAGTCGCTGTGGCTTTTCCAATGCCTGAATTAGCACCGGTTATCAGAATTATCTTGCTCTCCATTCCAATCCCTTTCATTTCATATATAACAAAGATTTATCCAAATGGTTGCTCACGACCGGAAAGCCGAATCCGGATTTGTTATTTTTGAAAGATGTAAAGGAGCAGATACGAATCTTTGCAAATAATAAATTCTGATATGGAACACCGCGGAATCATGTCATCTGGCAATTGGGTGGTCGATTATGTAAAGATCATCGATCATCTGCCCGAACGTAATATGCTGGCCAGTATTATAGGTGAAAGTGCCGGCCTGGGCGGTGCACCGCATAACGTGCTGGTTGGCTTGGCAGTACTGGATCCCTCTTTGCCCCTTTTTGCCGGCGGTATGATCGGAAAGGATGCCGGAGGTGAATTGGTCATCGAGGCGGTTGACAATCATAAGATCAACAGGAGGTTCCTCTATCAGGAAGCAGGGATATCAACCTCTTATACCTATGTCATGACCGAGTCAGCGACCGGTCACCGGACATTCTTTCATCACAGGGGAGCAAATGCCTTTCTGGGACCCGAACATTTTGAACGGATTGACGTTCCTGCCCGGATCTTCCACCTGGGTTACCTCCTTTTGCTGGATTTACTCGATTCACCAGATCCGGATTTTGGCGTGGTCGCTGCCGTGGTGCTTAAGCGTTTATCCGAACAGGGGTATAAAGTCTCCGTTGATGTGATCTCAGAAGAGAGCGACCGCTACCTGACCGTGGTTTTACCTTGCCTGCCCTATATCGATTATCTGATTATCAATGAAACAGAAGCTGGCAGGATCTGCGGGCTTCCAGTACGTGGAGTATCCGGGGAGATCGATCGTCAAACCCTGAGCCTCGCGGCGAAATTCTTGCTTGATAAAGGTATCCGGGATACAATTGTGATTCATTTTCCCGAAGGGGGATATGCACTCAGCAGAACAGGCGAAGAGGCATTTCAAGCTTCATTCCGGATGGAACCCGGTGAAATTAAAGGAACAGTGGGTGCCGGGGATGCATTTTGTGCCGGGATGCTGTATGCTTTCCATGAAAACTGGCCGCTTACCCGGGGCCTGGAACTGGCCAACGCAAATGCCGCCATTAGTCTCACACATCCTACATCTACCGGGGCAGCAAAATCGTTAGCGGAGGTACTGGATTTTGCAAGGAGCCGGCTGGTGAGAGGTTAGGGGGTTCTATCCACCAACCAATTGAATCCGGTTAACTCATCCGGATCCTTTAAGAATTGCTGTTATCTTTAATGAAATTTTAATTTTTAGTATGATCACCCAGGATTACATTGACAAGCTAAATACAAGGTTCAAAGCCGGAATTTCACGGGAACATAGCTATCGGGGTGATTTACAAAACTTGCTGGAAAGTATCGCAACGGATGTTTTGGTGACCAACGAACCGGTGCGGGTAGCCTGCGGAGCACCTGACTATATTATCACAAAACGGAATATTCCAGTCGGATACATCGAAGCCAAAGACATTGGAGCGGATTTAAACAATAAAGCCTACAAGGAACAATTCGACCGTTACCGGAAATCATTGAATAACCTGATTATCACAGATTATCTGACTTTTCAATTATTCCGTGATGACGTATATGTCACTTCAATTTCCATCGGTCAGATTCAGGGAAATAAAATCATCGGTATACCAGAGAACTATTCCGGCTTTACCTCTCTGATTAAAGACTTTTGCATCCATGAAGGGCAGACGATAAAAAGCTCCAAAAAACTGGCAGAAATGATGGCGGGTAAAGCCCGCCTTTTAGCTAATGTGATTGAAAAAGCCTTATTGCCGGGCGATACTGTTGACTTGGTTAACGAACCAAATAATAATACTTTACATGAGCAATATGAATCGTTCCAAAAAATACTGATTCATGATATTACCGAAAAAGGGTTTTCCGATATATACGCACAAACCATAGCTTACGGAATGTTCGCGGCGCGTTTGCATGACCCTTGTTTGGAAAGCTTTTCGCGACAGGAAGCTGCAGAGCTTATTCCAAAATCCAACCCGTTCTTGCGGAAACTATTCCAGTATGTTGCCGGATACGATCTAGACGACCGTATTAAATGGATTGTTGATGCTTTGGCAGACATTTTCCGTGCGACTAACGTAGCAGAATTGCTCAAGGATTTTGGGAAAGCCACACAACAGCATGACCCGATTATCCATTTTTATGAAACCTTTTTATCTGAGTATGACCCTGCTTTGCGCAAAAGCCGTGGCGTTTGGTATACCCCCGAGCCAGTTGTAAAATTCATTGTCCGCACCGTTGATGATATTTTAAAAACCGAATTTGGTTTATCGCAAGGTCTTGCCGACACAAGCAAAACAAAGATCAAAGTTAATGTACAAGGCAAAAAGATTGAACAGGAAGTTCATAAAGTACAGATCCTCGATCCGGCTGCAGGTACAGGAACTTTCCTTGCCGAAGTGGTAAAGCATATTTACAAACTATTTGAAGGACAGCAGGGAATTTGGAACAATTACGTTGAAGAACACCTGATACCTCGCCTTAATGGGTTTGAAATTCTGATGGCTTCGTATGCCATGGCACATCTTAAACTAGATTTGCTATTAACTGAAACCGGTTACAAATCAACCAAAGACCAGCGCTTCAGGGTTTACCTCACCAACAGCCTGGAAGAACATCATCCAGACACGGGAACCCTGTTTGCCAACTGGCTCAGCATCGAAGCCAATGAAGCCAATTATATCAAAAGAGATACACCGGTGATGGTTGTGATTGGTAATCCGCCTTACAGTGGTATTTCTTCGAATAACGGAGAATGGATAAGTAGTTTAATTGATGATTACAAATACATTGATGGTGAATACTTCAATGAGCGTAAACATTGGTTAAATGATGATTATGTAAAGTTCATTCGCTATGGACAGCATTTTATCGAAAAAAACGGCAGCGGTGTGTTGGCATTTATAAACCCTCATGGATTTTTGGATAATCCCACTTTCAGGGGCATGCGTTGGCATTTGCTCACAACCTTTGATAAAATTTATACGATAGATTTACATGGAAATGCAAAAAAGAAAGAAACCGCACCCGATGGCAGCGTCGACCAGAACGTATTTGATATTATGCAAGGTGTTTCAATTAATTTGTTTATAAAAACAGGCAAGAAAAAGGCCAATGAATTGGGTAAGGTATCACATTTTGATTTGTATGGAGAAAGAGAATACAAATACAATTTTTTAACAGATAATACATTAAAAAACGTTGCTTTTCTAGAACTAAAACCGGAAAAACCATTTTTGTTTTTTGTGCCTAAGAATGATGATGCATTAAAAGATTATAGATCAGGATTTCAAGTTAATGAAATACTGAACGTTAATACAGTTGGATTTGTAAGTGCAAACGATGGTCTAAATATCTCTTTTTCGAAAAAAGAACAGATAAGTAAGATTAAAGATTTACTCGATATGGAGCAAATAAATTGGAGGTTAAAATATAACAGACAAAAGGATGCTAGAGATTGGACTTATATTACAGCAAAACAAGATGCTCAAAGAAACAATAATGATAATAAATTGATCGAAATATCATATAGACCCTTTGACAGTAGATATACTTTATATACAGGTAATTCAAGAGGTTTATATTCAAGCCCTCAACGTAATGTTATGCAACATTTTTTGAAAGGGGAAAATGTGGGGTTGGTGATTCCAAAAATTAATAAAGAAGATAATTGTTTCTTTATATCTAATAAAATCATTGCTCATAAATTATGTAGTGCATACGATTCCAATTCAGTCTTCCCTCTTTACCTCTATCCCGAAACCTACGGACAACAAACCAATGGGCAAACGACCGAAAGAACACCCAACCTAAACCCGGCAATTGTAAATCAAATTGCAGAAAAATTAGGGTTAACGTTTACAAGCGAAAAGACGTCGCCAACCGGTGGAGCGACCTCCCCAACCCCTCCAAAGGAGGGGCTTGCACCAGCCAGCCTTACTGACCAGACCCTGCCAAACCTCCCCAAAGGGGAGGCTTTCGGAAGCCCTGGAACGCTCGGTAGCCCCTCCTTTGGAGGGGTTGGGGAGGTCGCTCGGGAGGTCGCCGGAGAGTTCGCCCCAATTGATATACTCGATTATATCTATGCCGTGTTGCACAGCCCAACCTACCGGGAGAAATACAAAGAGTTTCTTAAGATAGATTTCCCCAGGGTGCCTTATCCAAAAGATGTTGATACCTTTTGGCGGTTGGTTAAGTTGGGGGGTGAGCTTCGCCAGCTACACCTGTTGGAAAGCCCAGTAGTTGAAAAGCGTATTACTACGTATCCGCAAGCAGGTTCAAATTTGGTTGACAAGCTCCGTTTTGAAAACGGCAAGGTTTGGATAAACGCGGTGCAGTATTTCGATAATGTTCCACAAGTAGCCTGGGATTTTTACATTGGCGGATATCAGCCTGCGCAGAAATGGCTCAAAGACCGCAAAGGACGTGAGCTGTCGTTTGAAGACATCCTTCATTATCAAAAAATTATCGTGGCCCTGGCTGAAACCGACAGGCTAATGAAAGAGGTAGATAAAATAGATTCCCCGTTGTTTTCCGACGGGATTACCCATCCTTATGTAATCATTTAGTGCATGATCATGACCCGGGTTACTGTACTTCCGGCATTGGCCGGGGTAACCTGCAGATAATAGATTCCGTTGGTCAGTCCGGTAACGTTAATGCTTGTGGATCCATCTGTTAACAAGCCTTTTAAAGCAACCGATCCATTGACCCCGAAAATGGTGAACCGGGCTGCCGGATCAGGTTGTTCGACCACGACATAGTCAGATACGGGATTAGGATAGACACGGATTTCATCTGAAATCATTGCCGGATCAATTCCGGAAATGGCATCCAGTTGCGAACGGGCCGTACTCAAACGAGTGTATATGTAAGGAATCAGCCCTATTTTAACATGTGCCGCGGATAATTTGCTGTTAAAGGAATTTTGAAAGTCATTGGTTGTCCAGCCGTAATCCTGCCGGTAAAATGGATCGGTTGCAATATAAGGGCCATACATATTCCTGAGTGTGCCAATCCGTTGTACCAGGTTTCCATCAGCCATGGAATTGAGGAATTCATGGAAAAGTCTGGTGTACTCTTTGCGGTAGGCGGGTACCGATAAAATACGGGAATAGAGTGGCCTGGCTTCCGACCGGGGTGCCCAGTCGTAAACGGGCCGTACCGCCCAATCAATATTGAACCAGTCAATTCCAAATGTGTTGTCCAGGTCATAAGGAATCAGTTCGAACTTACCGGTAAACGTATTTTTGTACAGGTAAAAATTGTTCTTGTTATAAAATGGCCCGTCCCAGTTTCCGGTAAAAACATCCAATACGATGATTCTTAACAAAGTGCCGACATTCAAAACCTTATCCAGTTCGGTCGGCAGATTACTAAGCGGTGTATTATTCAGAACATCGATAAAATGGGCCAGATCGGTATAGTCATCGGCCAATTCATTGGTTTTGAGGGAATAGGCACGGCGGCTGCCGGAGGTAAATTTGTAGTCATCCGGATTTTTACTGCGATAGACCAGATCGGCCGGGTAAAGGCATTTATACAGGTTCCCCTTTTTATTGCCAAACCGCAGACCGGCAAACTCTTCATCGATCTGCTCCACATTGATGTAAACTCCCCAAAATACATCATTGATATACAATAAGATATGGTTAGCTCTGGGTGCCGGCACCCCAAATGACCGGCACAAATCCCAGCATAATTTCGAACGGATAACGGATGGATCATTGTGCTCTCCATTCAGGTTCATCTTTTCGAGGCCGAAAAATGACTGCCTGGTATTGTATGTATTGAAAGATATCTTAATGGATTTCTTGGCTGATTGCCGTGAGGTATTTCCACGAAACCGGATACCCACGACCGGAAGGGTATCACGGATATCGCCACTTTCAAACACAAATTGAGTGCGCATTTCCTGATTCGATCCAGGGTTCAGGTACATTTTATCCAGAGAATCCTTAGGCAGATATAGCCTTATTTTTGGGAGCAGATCATCGCGGAAAACCGGTCCCGGATCCGGAAATGGCACCTGCGAAAAAGTAACCAAAGGGAGGCAAAGGAGCAACAGAACAAGGAAAGTTGTTGGTTGCCGGTTATCGGTTATCGGGTTCATTCGCTTCATGTTGCCAGAATCATCTCACTTGAAATTTCTCGTCTTTCAGGCATCACTTATATAGTTACATTCAAAAATAAACTTTTCCAATCAATTTACCGAAACACGTTGTGATATTCAGCGGATATAGCGTTGGCCAACTGCTTACAAAGAATGGGATTTTGAGATATTGGTTGAGTGTAAAGTTATAAGGCCAAAGGGCGGGAGAAAAATTTGTATAAAACAAACAGTCAAAATCAATGTAATCTGTGAAATATCGCAATAATTATTGCGTTAAATAACAGCTTTTCCCTCATAAAATCATTTCAGAATCTAAACCATGATTAAGCGATTTCAACCCCATTTAATTATTTTGGCGGGATTAAGGGCCATTTTAATTGCTGGAATAATTCTTCCGTTGACGAGTTGCCGTGAACCTGTACAGGATGAATTCCCTGATTTCTCTCCGGTACCCACGGTGAATAGTTTCCTGATTGCCGACAGCCTGTTTAAAGTTCATGTTTCGCTGGCCGGGAAAATGGATAAAGTACCTCTGACTCTGGTGGATCAGGCCACCGTGAGCTGCTTTTTCAATGATTCCCTGGCCGGAGATCTGACACCTGAAGGTAATGGTTACTATACCGGACCGATCCGTGTCAAAGCCGGAAGTATTTATCGTTTTAAAGTTTCCATTCCCGGTTATCCTGAAATGACTGTCACGGATACCATTCCCGAATTAGTCCGGTTAACAAAGATTGAGCATATCAATGAAGCCGGAATTGATGAGGAAGGGCACACGTACCCGGCAATCCGCATCACTTTCCCGGTCGATCCGGATCGGATTCAGTATTTTCAGGTATCCATCAATATAAATAGTAGTAAAAACTACTGGAGACCAACGAATTTTAAAGACTTTTCAGATACGGTATTGTTAGCGGAAGGCCTTCCGATAGCAGTGTTCAGTACCGGCCGGATTAAAGATA
Source organism: Bacteroidales bacterium (assembly GCA_041658425.1). Lineage (GTDB taxonomy): Bacteria > Bacteroidota > Bacteroidia > Bacteroidales > UBA12481 > UBA12481. The sequence continues at coordinate 12,533 of JBBAAF010000023.1, forward strand.
AATCCTATACGCTCAAACTCGACTATACCACGGGTTCCTATGGCGGAAGAGATGGTATCATAAAAACCCATTTATACCCTTTGGTCGTGGAGTTTAAAACAATCTCCTAGCAGTACTATCAGTATTTGCGTCAGTTATACCTTTATGAAATCGGGCGTTACCCGGATTTCAGTTTCGGGCCGTTTCATACTTTTCCGCTCTACTCCAATGTTACAAACGGAATGGGAATCGTTGCGGGATATTCTGTGTTCAAATCAGAAATAATAACCTCTGAACCCTGACAGCCATGAATTGCAAAACAACATGTAAAACCATTCTGGCTGGCACCCTGCTGCTGATGTCGGTCTGCCTCCCGGCCTATAACCAGACACGGATCTCGGGTTTTGTGAGGGACAAACAATCCGGTGAAAGGCTGATCGGGGCCAATATACTCATGACCCCCCAAAAGGGCGGCACGACCTCCGATAATAACGGCTATTTTTCTTTGGTTGTGAGGATTCCATGTATCCTGAGGATTTCCTATGTGGGGTACAAACCGGCTGACCTGGAGCTTACTTCCCGCAAGGATACATTGATTGAAGCGAATCTGGAACCGGGTCAGGAGTTGGAAGCCATTGTTATCACTGCTGCCCGTAGACCCATTGCCAACATGGCTATCTTGACAATCAACGAACTCAGGGAGTTGCCTTCATTGGGGGGTAAACCCGATGTCCTGAAAAGCATGCAACTGTTGCCGGGTATTCAGGCGCAAAACGAGGGTTCGAGCCTGTTGCTTGTAAGAGGCGGTGATCCGGGTCAGAATTTATATCTGTTTGACAATGTGCCTGTTATATATGTCAATCACCTTGGTGGTTTTATGTCGGTGTTTAATCCCGATATCATTAATTCAATTGATTTGTATAAGGGCGGCTTCCCGGCCCGCTATGGTGGCCGCCTCTCATCTATAGTGGATATTACGCAGCGTGAAGGGGATCATACCGCTCTGAAAGGCTCTCTTGGGATCGGCGTTACAGATGTATCTTTCTCGATTGAGGGGCCTACAAAACTGAGGAACTCCAGTTTTATTCTCACCGGTCGAAAAACCCTGACAGATCCATTAATGGCTTTATTTACCTGGGCCAGTGAGGCCAATGATTTTATAATGGGGTATGGATTTCATGATCTGAACGGCAAGTTTACCTGGAAGCCCAATGAGCGGAATAGCCTGCACCTGAACCTGTATCAGGGCGATGATTATATAAACTACCGGACATCCAATAAGACTCTCTCCGGGAGTGACAATGGTCACTTGCGAAATGTCTGGGGTAACTGGCTGGCTTCCGGCCGGTGGAACCGGGTATTGTCACCCAGGGTTTTTATGACCAATACCCTGTCTTATTCCCGATACCGTTTGAATTTCTTTCAGTCTTATTCGGTTACCGATACTATTAAGCATCCTGTTTTTGACCGGAATTATCTCTCTTCCGTTCAGGATTTTTCCCTTCGGTCCAATGTGAAGGTTCAGGTATTAAAAGCATGGTCCCTGGAAACCGGGTTGCAGGCATCGTCCCTGACCCATATCCCGAACTCGTATTATCAGTCCAGTCTTGCTGTACAACCGGCTATTGAGAAGATTAAAGCATTGGAATCGGCCCTCTATCTGGATAATAAAATCAATCTTGCGGCCTGGCTGGAGGCCAATCTGGGGCTGAGAATAGTTTATTATGGTACCGCGGGTTTCAAAACGGTATCTCTCGAACCGCGGGCCCGGCTGAGTTTCAAAATGTCTGCTGATCAGTACCTGCATTTAAGTTATCAGAGGGTAACCCAGAATGAGCAATTACTGTTTACCGCCGGGAGCATTATGAACAGCGAGGTTTGGGTGCCGGCCGGAGAGAAGATCGGTCCATCCTGGTCGGAACAATATACCTTCGGGTGGAATGGGAGCTTTCTGAACGGACAGTACACGACTGAAATTACCGTGTATTTTAAAACAATGAACCAGTTGGCTACTTACCAGGAAGGCTACAACAGCCTGATGGGGGATACCGAGTGGCGAAACAAGGTCATAACCGGGGGAACCGGACGGTCAGCGGGTGTTGAATTCCTGCTGAAGAAGCAGTTGGGGGCCTGGACCGGATTTGTGAGCTATGCCTGGTCGAAAACAACCCGGCAGTTCCCTCAGATCAATAAAGGGAATGAATATGTATTTGATTTCGACAGGCCCCATACCGCTTCCCTGAATATCAGCCACAAATTCAATGATAAATGGTCATTTAACCTGGTCTGGCTATATCAGACCGGATTGCCTTATACTCCGGTCCTCGGCCGGCAATTGACCCTGAATACCGAACCTGATCAAAATGGCAATTTCGGTTATTATGAAGTGCTGTTATACGGCGAGCGTAACAGCGCCCGGATGAAGGATTACCATCGTCTGGATATAGGAGTTACTCTGAATACGCATAATTGGAGAGGCCGAAAAGTAATCTGGACATTTTCTGTCTATAACCTCTATAACCGGCACAATCCCTATTACTATTATTATAATACGACCGCCAATAATACTGATTATGATCGTCCGGAACACATGACTGCGTTCAAGCCCATGAATCTTTACCAGATGAGTTTTTTTCCGATTATTCCATCGGTATCTTATAAGGTTTTTTTTGATGGGCCTTCAGAAAAAAGAGTAAAAAAGCATTCTGGAGAGGGCGTCTCATCCAGGATTTCCCATATCAAAAACCGATGGAATATTAAAGCCGGGTATGCCAGTATTCCAGGTGTGAATTTCCGCATAGATGGCGGTATGAAACGATCTTTTGGTAATTTCAGATTGGAGACAAATTATCATCTGCTAAATTTTCTGGAAATTGGAGGATATTTGGGTTATAGCCGGTATTCAAGCTATGTGAATTCGCAAAATATCATCATGTCCTATGAGAACACACCTTTTATCGGATTAAATATAAATGTGCAATTATTGCCATTGATCGTGAGAAATCCGGCTTCGAAGTTTGATATATACCTGCTTGGCCGATACGGTGGAGCCTATTTTTCATCACCTCAATTTCACTTTTATGTAGACAAAGGATTCTTTTTAAACTACAGCCATGGTGCCGGTATTGCCTTTTACTTAACGAAGCATATTGGGGTATTCAGTGAATTTAGTTTTACTGCGCTCGATATAAAATTTGGGAATTTGAGGTATGGATTGAGTGTGAAGTTCTGACCTCTCGACCTCCCCCCAATGAAAAATTTGTATATTTATCGATATTAAATTGTCACTAACTATAATGCGCATCAAGGAACCAATCCGGCAGTTTTTTGTTGATGAGGTTGCGAAGATTGACCCCAAAGCCGAGGTGTATCTTTTTGGATCAAGGACGGATGACAAGGCAAGGGGAGGGGATATTGATATCCTGATTTTGTCGGAGGAGCGATTGCCGGGACCGTCAATAAGGGTACTGCGGCGGGAGTTTTTTAAATCCTTCGGATGGCAGAAGTTGGATCTGGTTAATTTCCTTTTTCATGAGGAAGATCCCTTTAAAAATGTGATATTTAAACGATTAATTAAATTATGACCGCGCAGGATAAGGACTTGGCTGTACTTCTGGAGAAAGATATGGTTCCTGAGATATTCCATAAAACCGCAGATCTGATCAGTGCCATCAACTTAACTGAATCTTACCTGCACCAACGCGGCTGGATTCATCCGGTTCCTGAATGACCGGCTCTATTTCCTGTATCAACCGGATTCAGGCAAACGAATCAAGAAGGTTTATTTGATTTCGATTTAGCTGTCCACGATGCTATCTTGTGAGAGCGTTCATCGTTTTTTCGTTTTTTCGGCCTGTAAATACAAACCTAATGAGAAGAAACTTTCTGCTGATCACCCTTCTTTTCCTGGTTGCCTCATTATTTGGGCAGAGTACCGAATCGCTCCGGATCACTCACGGCCCCTGGCTGCAGAATCTGACAACCGATGGGGTAACCGTTTACTGGACCACTAACCTTCCTGCCGTTCCGGGAGTATGGATGATCCGCGCTAAACCACTGAAGGATTCGCTCATCCGCAATTCGACTGATGGGTTGATCAATGCCGGAGGAACTCTCCATAAAGTAAGAATTTCAGGGTTGCATCCCGGGATGAAGTATGCCTATAAAGTTCATTCTATTGAGCTTATGAAATTCCGTCCCTATCAGGTCTATTATGGCGATACGGTGAAAGGCAAAGAGTTCAGTTTTACTACTCTAAATCCTGCAAGTAAAACTACCCGGTTTATGATTGTTAACGATATTCATACCAATGGCGCCAAGCTGGCCGGGTTCCTGAAATCGGGCAATGCCGCAGATGAGGATCTGTTGATTTACAATGGAGATATCATTGATAATTTTGAAACGGAATCGCAACTACTAGGTCCGATCATCGATACCAGCGTCCGGTATTTTGCCTCAAATGTCCCTTTTATTTTACTACGCGGAAATCATGAAACCCGGGGCATTATGGCGCGAAAACTTAAGGATTATTTGGATTTTCCGGATAACCGCTACTACTATGCCTTTGACCAGGGTCCGGTTCATTTTGTACTGCTCGACTGTGGTGAGGATAAACCTGATGATAACCAGTACTATTATGGATTAGCTGATTATGATAATTACCGGTTGCAGGAACTGGAGTGGCTGAAGGAACAAGTGAGAACCCCGGCCTACCGCAATGCCACCTTCAGGGTTATCATTGTGCACATGCCCATACTTGCCGTTGGCACTGAAGCTTATGGACAGTATTTTCTTTCTGATCATTTCGGACCGGTTATCCGGGAGGCTGGTGCTGATCTGATAATTGCCGCCCATACCCACCGTCATTTGTGGCTCACGCCACCTTTGTCGGGATTTGGATTTCCGATGCTTATCAATAGTAATACAAACTTTGTGAAGGTTGAAGCCACTGAGCAAGCTCTTTCCATCAGAGTGATATCTGATAAAGATGAAATAATCCTAAGCCAGGAGTTGCAGAAGAGGTAGTATGTTCACCAAAGCAAAGCAATTTTACCGGTCGATTGCCTTGATTCGAGGAAATCGTGTGCCTGGGCGATCTGGTCTGCCGGAAATATTTTTCCCAATACAGGTCGTATAACCCCTTCTTCTGTCAAACGGCCAACTTCGGCCATAACCTCTTTTAACACCATCGGTTTATGATCGGCGATCTTCAGCATATTAACTCCAACCACCGACTGCGACTTAACAAAAAGGGGAATGGGTGAGTAAAAGCCAAACCCTAAACCGACCCTGATTGTCTGCAGTTTCGATCTTTTTCCTACATTTTGGGCAGCTGCTCCATAAATTACCATGCGCCCACCCGGTCCAAGAAGCTCTTTGCCTTTTTTAAAACTCAACCCGCCAATATTATCATAAACCACATCCAGCTTCTGTCCATCTAAAACTTTTGCAACTTCCTCCATTTGATTCCCGGAGGTTGAATCAATCGGAAAATCCACGCCGATATCTTTCAGGTACGCATGTTTCTGGCGGGAAGCCGATCCATATACAATACACCCTTTTGCTTTTGCCAGTTGCACCAGCAGGGTGCCAACCCCGCCGGCAGCTGCATGAATCAGAACCCGGTCGCCCTTAAACAGCCGGATGGCAAAATCAGCGCAATAAACTGCCGTAGAGGCCTGCGTGGCTAAAGCTGTCGCCAATCCGAAATCCATGGTATCACTCAGGGGAATCACCGCTGAGGCCTGGGTCCGTGCGTATTCAGCATACCCTCCGAACCGGGTCATAGCAGCAACCCGCTGCCCAACCTTAAAACCCGGGGTATCCGGTCCGATAGCGTGAATCCTTCCAGCTACATCGTACCCTAAAATTGACGGAATTGGTGGTGCCTCCCGGTAAAGGCCCCGTCGCGCCATCACATCAGCATAATTCAGTCCCGATGCTTCAACCTTGACTATAACTTCACCCTTACCCGGAATGGGTAGCACGGTATTCCGTATTTCAAACGCTTCTCTGCTATCACCGTTCCTGACCAGAAATATTGCTTTCATTGAAAAATCATTTGAGAGGGTTACAATTCACCCGGGTTTTTGTTGAATTCGTGGGTGGGGATATAATGTCACAATCGCTTTCATGACCAGTGTGTTCCATTATTAATTTCCACTAGCTTCAGAGGCTGTGTAAAAATGCTTGATAAAGATAATAGCTTTCATGGTTTGCGAAGCGATTCCCGCTTTCGCGGGAATGACAAGTTCTTCAATGTAAAAGAAGGGTGTGGGAGTGGGCAAGTGTGTGGGTGTGCCATTGTCCGAAGCCTCACCCACACCCACACTCTCGATCCCTTTTTTTGTTTGGGCGATTGTCATTCCCGCGAAAGCGGGAATCGCCATCCTAATTACAAAAGCCTTTGTCTTAAGTTTCATTTTTACACAGCCTCTAAAGGTAGTGGCAACTGATACTCTTCGCTTTTTCCCGAATTCAGTTTACAGCATTTTGTCCCAGCCCCATTCTCCTGTTTATAGCATTAAAGCCCCTGCCACATAAGGCGCGATCACCACTAACCCCCACAGCGGATTCTTCTTCTTATACTTGACTTGACTGTCCCAGCGGAAGAGTAACGACGCCATCAGGAAACAGAGTATGCCGCTTGAAAGTAGTACGAAAATGGGCCAAACTACGTGGGGTGTTAACGGGGCACCAAGAGAGATATCGAACAATTCACGGGCATAGGAGGTTGGCAGCAAATGTGCAATCCTATTCAACGATCCGGGAAGCATTGATGCAGGAATCATGATGCCACCGATCATCGTCGATGGAAGGAAGATCATCTGTGAATATAGAATAGTTAGTTTAGAGTCTTTTGAGATCACACCGATCAATATCCCAAAGCCGGCACAGGCAAAGCAAATCAGGACAAAAGCAAGAATAAACCATCCGTAATGAATTGAAGTCGAGGCCCCGAACAGAGGTCCGGCTGTAAACAGGATAATAAGACCAACAACAATCATGTGCAAAAAGCTTGTTAAGGCCGGCACAATCAATATATTACTGGTTGGCACACCATTGATCCGGTAGCTTCTAAAAATCCCTGATTCTCTGGCAGTTACCAGGGGAGTTGGGAGGGATAAAACCATACTGGAAAGAATCCCGAACATGATCATCGATGGGATCAGCGCTTGTTTGAAGGTCGGGTTCAGCTTGGTCATGATGGCTCCGATCGTGAGATAAACAACCAGTGGAAACAGGTAATTCATCAATAGTAACGAGCGATCACGCACGGCATTCCGGATTTCAAATTGTATATGGGCGGCAAATGCTTTCATGTTTAATTGTTTTTGGTTTGGGTGATTTCCAGAAAACGCTCTTCAAGGGATGGACGCACCACCCGCAGATCAATCAGCGTGTCACCCCGGAATTCGATTTCCGAGATGAGTGCAGCAACTGTTGGTCCGGGAGTGGCTGTGAAATAGGTTGCATAATCTTCACCGAAATCCGATGATAAAACCCCCGGAAAAATTGATTGGTTTTTACCCAGACAATTATTGGCTGTGTTTACCATGATTTTGGTGAGTTCAGATCCGCTTAAGGTAAGTGCCCGGGGAGTTCCGGTTGATACAATCCTTCCTTTGAGGAGGATAGCTACCCGGTCAGCCATTTTCTCAGCTTCAGCCATATCGTGAGTGGCCAGTATAATACTGGTAGCATTACCGCGTAACTCATTCATAATCTGATGTAATTCAACGCGGGAATGTACATCCAGACCGGCAGTCGGTTCATCTAAAAAGATCACCCTCGGCTTATGAACCATAGCCAAAGCCAGTACCAGCCGGCGTTGAAGGCCAGCCGACAGCGATGAATACTGAACCTTCCGTTTCTCAGTTAATCCGAATCTTTCAACCAAACTATAATCAACAGCTACCTGGTGATAGGTGCAGAAAAACCGGATGGCTTCTTCAACAGTCATGGTATTCGGTAATCCGGATGACTGTAACTGTACACCGATCAGGTTGCGCAACTGGCGGAAGTTGGTCTTTGGATCTTCTCCAAGGATTTTGATGGAACCGGAAGTTCGTTGCCGGATTCCTTCCATGCACTCAAGGGTACTGGTTTTGCCGGCTCCATTTGGACCGAGCAAGCCGAAAATCTCACCGGGATGAACATGGAAACTAATCTCATCAACAGCTTTGAATTCATCATAATTCACAATCAGCTTATCAACCGAGATAACCGGACCGGTAAAGGTTTGATTTGATTCAGGTTTCATATTTTTTCAGTTTCAGGTTTTATCAGAGGCCTCTGTCTTCCTCCGTACGCGTAAGTTTATGAGTTCCACAGCAAAGGAGAAGAGTACTGCAACATAAACATATCCTTTCGGTATTTCTTTGTGGAAAGCTTCCATAGACAATGTAAACCCGATAAGGATCAGGAAAGCGAGGGCCAGAATCTGTAAGGTGGGGTTATTGTTAATAAACCGGCTGATGGCACCGGCAAAGGAGATCATGACAGCCATAGCAATAATAATCGCCAATATCATGACTATTAATTGTTTGCTTAGGCCGATAGCCGTGAGAATCGAATCGAAACTGAAAACCATATCCAGAATGATGATCTGAAAAATCACTGCCCGGGGAGTTATTTTATTTTTTACTTGCAGCTCGTGATGTTCAGCAAGCGTTTTTTGGTGAATTTCTGTTACACTTTTCCAGATGAGAAAAACACCTCCGGCCAGCAGAATAAGATCCCGTATGGAAAACGCATTTTCTCCGATCGTAAAAAGGGGTTTGGTTAACTGAATGATCCAGGTGATGGATATCAGGAGCAGAATTCTGAAACCCAATGCCAGCATCATACCGATGGTCCTTGCCCGGGGCTGATGTTTTTTAGTCAGTCTGCCGGTTGCTATGGATATGAAAATGATATTGTCGATTCCAAGGACGATCTCGAGAAAGGTTAAGGTCAGTAAGGCAACCCAGGTTTCTGCATGAAGAAATATTTCCATCGTTGAGCGATTTTAAGGATTCAAAGATAATCGAAGAGCATTAAATGCCATATTTTGTTACTTAGTGTACCTGTAAACTGATTGTGTTGGTAAAAATGGATTAATCTATTTCGGTAATGACAGATTCTTCTTACATTTGGAATACATTGCAGCCAAATTTTGCTATTCTTATGCAAATTAAGTTTCCAACCAAAACTCTCCTTATGAAACGTATCAACTTGCAAATCATTATCCTTTTGATCCTGATCCTTACCGGGAACTCTTTTGTGTTTGCACAAAACAGGGTTGTCACTGGAAAGGTTACGGGGTCGGATACCGGAGAAACCCTTCCAACAGCGACGGTTGCTGTGAAGGGAACAACCCGCGGTGTTATCACCGATATGAATGGTAATTACCAAATCGAAATCCTACCCGGAGATGCCATGCTGGTGTTTTCTTTTGTGGGCTATGATCCTCAGGAAGTGGAGATTGAAAACAAAACCATGATCAATGTGGTACTGCAAATAAAAAGATCTACGCTGGAAGAGGTGGTTGTAATAGGATACGGTATCGTGAGGAAAAGCGACCTTACAGGATCTGTCAGTTCTGTCAAAGCAAAGGAACTTACCAAAATAACCTCACTCAATGCAGAGCAAAGTCTGCAAGGCAAAGTTGCAGGTGTTCAGGTTACCACTACTTCCGGAGCTCCCGGTGCAACTCCATCTGTGCGAATCCGCGGAGTTGGCACATTCAACAACTCTTCTCCTATTTATGTGGTCGACGGTGTTATTCTCGACAATATTTCGTTTCTGAATACTGCCGACATTGAATCCATGGAAATATTAAAAGATGCCTCTGCAACTGCAATGTATGGTTCCAGAGGAGCTAACGGCGTAATTTTGGTCACAACAAAAAGCGGAACCATAGGTGAAGAAAAAACAAATTTCAGTTATTCCGGCGAATACAGCATTCAGACCCTTACCAAAAAAATTGATCTTCTGAATGGTAAAGAATTTGCAACCCTTGCAAACGAAATTCCGGGAGAGCCTGATTATAACAATATTGATGCTGTGCCAAATACGGATTGGCAGGATATGATCTTTCATGTCGCACCAATTAATAATCATCAATTGTCAGCCTGGGGAGCTTCCAAGCGTAGCACATATTATATTGGTATTGGTTATTTTAACCAGAAAGGTATTATTGACAAATCAGGTTATGAGCGTGTTACGCTTAAACTCAACAATACATATAACCTTACCGATTACCTGAAATTCGGAAACAACATCACCATATCACCTTACTCCCAGCAAAATGAACCTGGTGTGGTATTTCAGTCATACAGGGCATGGCCTACTCTTTTGCCCTACCGGGAAGACGGATCATTTGCAGGTGTTCAGGGAGTGGGAAATCCAATGGCCAATATTGAATACAATAATAGTTTTAATAAAGGTGTCCGTGCCGTTGGCAGTATGTTTACCGAAGCGACTTTCCTTAAAAGCTTTACCGCTAAAACCAGTCTCGGGATTGATGCCGGCTATAATAAGAGTGAGAACTTCTCTCCTGTGTTTACTGTATTGTATTATGACGGAACTGAATCGATGCAGAAACACACGAAAAGCAGTCTGTACAAAGGAACATCAGACAATGTAACCTGGTTATGGGAAAACACTCTCAATTATAACCAATCTTTCGAAAAACATTCAATCAATGCAGTAGCCGGCTATACCATGCAAAATACCAACGCCGAATATTTAAACGCTTCAGGCGAAAATATTATCAGGGATGGAAGCGATTTCTGGTATCTTCAATATAATAATATTGCCGGAAGTGGCGTCAATGGCGGTTTCAACAACGGGGTCGACGGTTATTATTCCATGATTTCATTCCTTGCAAGAGCCAATTACTCTTATAATAACAAATACATCTTCACGGCTACCTTCCGGCGCGATGGTTCTTCAAAATTTGCAACCGAAAACCGTTTCGGTAATTTCCCTTCATTTGCAGCAGGATGGAATATCTCGGAGGAATCTTTCATGAAGAAGCATGCAGAAATATCAAAACTGAAGTTACGGGCAAGCTGGGGTAAAATCGGCAATGAGAAAATAGCTTATTCTAACAGGTTCTCGCTCACACAAGACCTCGTAACTGTATTTGGAATCGGAGATATATTATATCCTGGTGTTTCGTACGGCAGAAGCGGCAACCCCGACCTGAAATGGGAAGTTACCACCCAAACCGATATTGGATTGGAGATTGGACTTTTCACCAATAAGCTCACAGGAGAATTTGATTATTATAACCGTATAACTGATGACATCCTGGTTGATTTGTCAACACCGGGGTTTCTGGGTAACGGACAGGGACAGAAAATTACCTTTAATGCAGGAAAAGTGCTGAACCGCGGATTTGAAGGAAATATTAACTGGCGCGATAAGGTTGGCGAAGTCAGTTATAGCATTGGAATCCTGGCTTCAACCATTCACAATGAGGTACTCAGTGTTGGAGGGAGCAGTGGAATCGACTCCCTCTTATACGGCGGAAATATCAAAGGATTCTTAACTCAAAGTCGTGAAGGATTGCCCATTGGCTCATTTTATGGTTACAAAACTGATGGCATATTTCAGAATCAGGCAGAGCTGGATGCTTATCCTCATACCGGTGATGCATCAGTAGGTGACCTTCGCCGTGTTGATGTAAATGGTGACCATGTTATCAATGATCAGGATCGTACTTATTTAGGTTCTCCCATCCCAAAATTCATTTTTGGCTTCAATGCTGAAGCATCTTACAAAAAATTCGATGTATCCTTTAACCTCCAGGGACAAACCGGCAATAAAATCTTTAATGCTAAAGAGTTTATCAGGCCCGATGCATACAACTTCGAGCAGCACGTTATGGATCGCTGGACAGGTGAGGGAACCAGCAATAGTGAACCCCGTGCTACATTCGGCGGATATAACTATACACCTTCTGATAAATTTATACAGGACGGATCATTTCTAAGGTTGCGGAGTGTAGTAATAGGATATACACTGCCAAAAGCATTCAGCCAAAAAATACATGTTCAGGAATTCAGGGTTTACGTGAAAGGCAACAATATCTATACACTCACGAAATTTACCGGTTATACCCCTGAAATTGGTAGCGGAGATGTACTATCAAATGGCATAGATACAGGGATTTATCCTATCACCGCAATGTATTCATTTGGTGTAAATTTAACATTCTAACAGCTATGAAAAACATAATGATACCATGCACTTTAGCACTCACCATAGTGCTTTCGCTTATCTTCTCTGGGTGCGAATCATTTCTGGATAAAAACCCTCAGGGTGCTTTAACCCAGACAACTTTCCCTACGTCAGAATCAGATGCTTTGCTTGCTGTAAATGCGTCTTATGGAACTATGCTTGACTTAAGTTTCCATTCAGGAATATTTCCGCTTACAGATATTATGTCGGATGATGGACGCAAGGGCAGCAACCCGACCGACCAATCTTCCGAAATCGGCCAATATGACAATTTTAAATCCACCAAGACCGGCAGTGAACTAAGTTTATGGTGGGCAACGTTATATCAAGGTATTAAAAGAACAAATGTTGTCATCGAAAAAGTACCTGGCATTGAAATGAATGAAAATCTGCGCGACCGTTATATTGCTGAAGCTAAGTTTCTGCGTGGCCTTTTCTATTTTGACCTGGTGCGTGCCTGGGGTGATGTACCTTTAGTTACGGCACTTAATCCATCAATTAAATTAGAACGATCCGCTAAAGCTGATGTTTACAAACAAATAGAACAAGACTTGCTTGCAGCTATAACTGATCTGGATGAAAAGAATGATCAGGTTTCCACGCAACTTGGCCGTGCATCAAAAGGATCGGCCCGCGCATTACTGGCTAAAGTTTATCTTTTTCAGGGTGATTTTGCCAATGCTGAAACATACGCCTTGGAAGTTATCAATTCAAATATTTACGGATTAGAACCTGTTTTTACTGATGCGAATGGCGTAAAAGGCGAGCATGGTATCGAATCGGTGTTTGAGATAGGTGCTATAGGCATCGAGGGACCCGGAGGAAATGCATATGCTAATGTGCAAGGCGTTAGGGGAACTCCAAACCGGGGTTGGGGCTTCAACAGGCCAACACCAAACCTGCGTGCTTCCTTCGAAACAGGCGATCCGCGACTGAAAGGAACTATAATAGATCTCGGTGATGTGATTGATGGAATCACTATTATGGGAGATGGAACTACACCTGACGTTACTACTGACGAAAATGGGAATATACTCGAAACTGAATGCTACAACCGAAAAGTTTGGACTCCGGGAAGTGATGTAGCATCCCAATTCGGACACAACAAGAGGATACTCCGTTATGCTGATGTATTGCTGATTGCTTCCGAAGCACTTAATGAAAATAATAAACCGGCTCAGGCATTAACCTATCTGAACATGGTCAGACAGCGTGCTCGTGAAGGGAACAATATGATATTGCCCGACATTACAACTACCGAAAAAAATGCGCTGCGCGATCTGATTCTGAAGGAGCGTCGCTGCGAGCTTGCTATGGAAGGTCACAGGTTCTGGGATTTGGTACGCACAGGTAAAGCTGCTGAAGTATTGGGGCCATTAGGCTTTGTTACCGGTAAAAATGAATTGTTACCTATACCACAAAGTGAAATCGACATCTCACAAGGATCACTGACACAAAATCCAAATTGGAATTAACATAATATTCAATTAATCGTAGAATTCAATAAAGCTAAGTTTCACATTAAATGACCAATTTATGAAAAGAAAGAATGTTTTTTTAAGCGTAATTCTTGTAACGGCGATGTTCGCAGTTATACTGAGCGGTTGCAAGAAAGAACCGACGGATTTTACGTTGGCTGCTTTGGTGACAGGAACCATTGACCTTAATGGTGCTACCGCATCTAATATTGTACCCGTTAAACCAGCTATCCTGGCTACCTTCAATACCGACGTTGATGTGGCTACTGCTATTCCCGGTAACGTTTCCCTGGTTCAGGATTATGACAAGGCTGATATAGCTGTAACCGTTACCGCCAGTGGGAAAACAATTACTATTACCCCAGTTGATAACCTTGGCAACGGTGCACTGTATAAACTATCGTTTTCAGCCGGACTTAAATCTGCCGGTGGATTAGCTCTGACTATTGCTGCACGCACTTTTACTACTATTGGAACCTTTGTTCCTACAGGTGCCCTTGCTTACTGGAACTTCGAAGATAATGCCAATGACCAGATCGGTCCATACGATCCGGCAGCTGGCGGTATTGTTGCAATTACTTATACTGCATCACGTAATACTGCTGCCGGCAAAGCTGCAACTTTCGATGGAACAACCAGCATTATTGAAATTCCTAATGGTGATCAGTTGATGAATACCCATGACTTCACTTTGAGCTTTTGGGCTAAAGCAGCAAATTCAGGCAAAGGGCATTTCATTATTGGCCTGGCTGCATTTTATGGATTCCAGTTTGAACTCAACGGCGGTTTCACGGAATTCAAAATGCCTGTTCAGTTTGATTACGGCGATGGAACAAGCGGTACCGGCGGCGACTTACTCTATAACGGAGATGGTAAAACCAAAGATAATGGAGGCTATAGAGGGACTACTTTTAGTAAGGAAAACACTGCTCTGGTTGATGTACTTAAAGAAAAATGGTTCCATATTACCTATGTTTATAACAGCGCTACCAAAGAAAGAATGTTTTTCCTGAATGGTGCATTGGTGAAGACACAGGACCATAATCTTTTTTTGAATGATGCCGGAGAAGCTACTAAAGAAATGGGAATTACGGGTCTGAAATATGGCGGTATTGCTCCCGAAACAGTTAACGAACTTGCTTTTGGATTTATCCAGTCGCGGGCAGGCACACTTTGGGATGCCGAGCCTTGGGGCGGATATGATCTCCCGGGTGCAAATCACTTTCAGGGGCAGCTCGATGACGTTAGAATCTTCCACAAGGCCCTGACTGTTACAGAAATACTTCTTATGTATAACTCTGAAAAGTAGATCTCAGTTATTGCAACTTAAGGGAGGATTCGGGGTCATCCTGAACCCTCCCTTTCTTTTAATTTTAGGCAGTTTGAAAAATATATTTCTTTCATTATTAGCGGTTTCAGGGTTACTTGTCACCCTCGTATCCTGCAAACCGGATAACCATGGCACCATGCAACTTGTCCGGGTTATGGCTGACGGCATTACTCTCAGTAGAGATTTATTAAAAGCAGATATCCCGGCCGATGCTACTTTTATTATTGAGTTTAGCAGTGCGATAGATACAGCGACAGGCCGTAGGGCAATTTCTTTGGGGACTGAAACCGGTAACCAGGTTTCATGCATTTACTCCTATTCCGGTGATCAGAGTTCCATAAATCTTGATCCGGTACAAACCCTTGATTACTTGACTACATATGATCTATCGGTTGGTTCCGGGATCAAAGGCCCTTCAGGTGAATCCTTCCCCGGAATGACCTTTAAGCTGACAACGG
This sequence comes from Bacteroidales bacterium, assembly GCA_041658425.1. Lineage (GTDB taxonomy): Bacteria > Bacteroidota > Bacteroidia > Bacteroidales > UBA12481 > UBA12481. Next base: position 28,009 of record JBBAAF010000023.1, read on the forward strand.
CCGAGGGAAAACTCACCTTAAAAAACATTACGTTGAATGGAGTGCCCTTCAAAACCAACAAGCCGTTGATTAACATTGATTTTGAGCATATTACTTTAGCAGCTGAGTTTTCGGAACCATTAAAAACAAACGAATATCTGCCCTTTTTCACTCTATCCGGAGGGATACCTCTAAACCCGACCCTGTCGGCCGACAGCAAATCCATAACTTTGAACAATACTGATCCACTCAAGGGGTATTCCAAATACTTTTTTAACATATCTTCAAACCTGACTTCAAATGCAGGATATTCCTTTGACGGTTTTTCAAATTCATTTTATACAGCCCTGGATTCCACCGATAAATTTCCAAGGATTTCAGATGACGAACTTATTGATCTTGTGCAACGTCAAACCTTCCACTATTTTTGGGAATTCGGCCATCCATCATGCGGATTAGCCAGGGAGCGGAACACATCAGGAGATATTGTGACCATCGGGGGCTCGGGTTTTGGCGTTATGTCGCTGATAGTGGGAATGGAACGCCAGTACATTAGCCGGGAAAACGGTTTGAACCGGTTGGACCAGATCCTGCATTTCCTGGAAACCTGCGACCGGTTTCATGGAGCCTGGCCGCATTGGCTCAATGGGATGACCGGTAAAACTGTTCCTTTCAGTACTTTGGATAATGGCGGTGATATCGTGGAAACTTCTTTCATGATTCAGGGATTGCTGGCCATGCGGGAGTATTTGCATGGTTCTGATCCGCGTGAGGAATTGCTGATTTCGAGGATCTCAAATCTTTGGGAAACGGTTGAATGGGATTGGTTTACGAGGGGTGAAGATGTTTTATACTGGCACTGGTCACCTACCAATTTTTTCAACATGAACTATCGGATCAGAGGGTATAACGAAACTCTCATCACTTATGTGCTGGCGGCCTCGTCGCCCACCCATGCAATTCCTGCATCGGCGTATCACAAAGGTTATGCCGGCAATGGATCCATCCGTAACGGCAAAAAATATTTCGGAATTGTTCTTCCGCTCGGAGGGGATTTTGGCGGACCCCTGTTTTTTACGCATTACAGTTTTCTCGGACTTGATCCGCGGAATTTGCAGGATGATTATGCCGACTACCGGGTACAAAATGTTAATCAGTCGCTTATCAATATGAGCTACTGCATCGCCAATCCGAAAAATTATATTGGATATAGTGCAGATTGCTGGGGACTTACCGCAAGCGATAATCAATCAGGATATAGTGCCCATTCTCCGACAAACGACCTGGGTGTGATAACTCCAACGGCTGCGATCTCGTCGCTCCCCTATACACCTGAGCAATCGATGAAAGCCATCCGGCATTTTTATTACCGGTTGGGCGATAAACTCTGGGGACCGTATGGATTCTATGATGCATTTAATGTTACATCAGGCTGGTGGGCCGATTCATATATTGCCATTGACCAGGGGCCGATCGTCGTGATGATTGAGAATTACCGGACGGGACTTCTGTGGGAACTTTTCATGAAGGCTCCGGAAGTTCAGGCAGGACTGACTAAATTAGGTTTCACCTATTAGCAGGAAGGTGACATAAAGCGCTTGGCATTTCAACAATGTTTTAATCCTCAATAAGAACAATTTAAGTTTAAAATGAAAAATCTGTTTAAGCTCAGCGACGTTTTGTTAATTGCTGTTTCTATAACTACTGCAAGTATTGCACAGTCGCAGAATCTTGTCTTCAAATCGCATGGAAATATTAATTACCCGCTAACATCCGGCGAGGTGGTCATGCTTGATTCAATCCAGCATAAAACTTTCCTTTACTTTTTAAATGAGCATCATCCTGAATGGGGAATAGTTAAAGACCGAACTGCAAAATGGGCCCCAGCCAGTATCGCATCCACGGGTTTCGGAATCCCTTCATTTGCCATCGGTGCTGAAAGAAACTGGATTACACGTGAAAAAGCGGCGGAAATCACGCTGAATATAATGAAGTTCTTTGCCAATTCAGTTCAAAGCAGTGACAAAAATGTGACTGGTTACAAAGGATTTTATTATCACTTCCTGGAGATGAAAAACGGAACCCGTGAATGGAATTGTGAACTTTCATCCATTGATACAGGCCTGTTGATGATGGGAATCCTCTTTGCGCGGAACTATTACAACCTTGACAATGAAGTTGAAAATCAGATCCGTTCACTTGCGGCCTTATTGCTTGGCAGGATTGACTGGAATTTCATGTCCATGCCCGATACCGGTCAGCATGCGAATACCATTTCCATGGGCTGGACTCCAGAGCATGGCTTGCACGATTTCGGCTGGAGCGGTTATAACGAGGCTTTGTTCCTTTACGTTCTGGCTGCCGGCAGCGGCATGGAAAATGCTGAGCGGAGTTACAAGGCATGGTTAAAATCCTACAAATGGTACACTCCCTATCAAGGACTTTCGCACGTGGCATTTCCGCCATTATTCGGTCACCAGTTCTCGCAGGCTTTCATAGATTGCCGGGGACTTGTTGATGGATATATGAAGGAAAAAGGAATTGATTACTTTGAAAACTCCCGCCGTGCAACTTATGTTCAGCAGCGTTACGCTATTGATAATCCCAAAGGCTGGATTGGTTATGATTCGCTCTGCTGGGGTGTTACCGCCAGCGACGGGCCAACCGGGAAGCTAAATTTTGATGACAAAAAGTTTTTAGGTTATGCAGGCAGGGGAACGAGTGGCCCCGAATACAATTATTTTGATGACGGAACCATTGCACCCTACGGCCCGCTTGCCTCTTTGCCATTTGCTCCTGAAATTGTGCTGCCGACCATCAGATCAATCAATGAAAAGTATGGTCAGAAGCTTTGGGGTAAGTATGGTTATTATGATGCGTTCAACCCGACAGCGAACTGGGTAAATGATGATTTTATAGGTATTGATGAGGGGCCGATGCTGATCATGATTGAAAATTTCAGAACAGGCCTGGTTTGGAATTATGTGATGAAAGATCCGATCATCCAGATAGGGTTGAACAAACTCGGCTTCGAATATTTAAAGTAGAATAGTCATGGGGAAAATTCCGTTTCAGCAATTCCTGCAGTAGTCGTGATATCTTATTAACTGCCTTAAATTCTGATACTTTTATGAAAGAACAAAGCACGGTTCACCAAACCAAAACGGATGACAGGTTACACTTTTCACAACTGGCCGCCTATGGGGCCGGTGGTATTATTCCCATTGCACTGTTCAACGTAGCCGGAATACTTGTTGGTTTGATGGGCAATATAAGCCTGGGACTGAGCGCTTTCTGGCTGGGAGCCATCCTGATTGTTCCCCGTTTGTGGGATGCACTATCGGATCCTATCATCGGGCATCTCTCTGACAATACCAGGACCCGATGGGGCCGCCGGCGTCCCTACCTGCTGATAGGGGGGGTATTGGTAGCCGTTATGTTTGTGGTCATGTGGTGGATCCCAAAAGGTGATATGGTGCGAACCTGGTTCCCTTCTGATTCAGGCTACCAGTGGTTTCAACTCTCTTATATTCTCGTGACCCTGCTCCTGTTTTTCACAGCCGTCAATATTTTCGAAATCCCTCATGGCGCCCTTGGGATGGAAATGACTACCGATTACCACGAGCGAACCCGTCTTTTCAGTGCCAAGAGTTTTGTGGGCAATCTTTTTGCCATGAGCACTCCCTGGCTTTTTGCCCTGGCCAGCATGAAAGTTTTCAAAGGCCCCGGGGGAAATGAAGCGGATGGTATGCGCTATGTCTCCCTGATGGTTGCGGCCATCATCATCCCGCTCTCGTTCTGGTGGACCCTCAAATTGCGCGAGCCAGGATTTGTAAAAGCGGCAAAGCACGAAAAAACTCCATTCTGGATGGATATGAAGCGTACCGCCAGCAACAGGAACTTTATCATGCTGACACTTACTATTTTCACCCTGGCCATGGGCTTTAATTTCGTACAGCTCCTTGGGTCATACATTCCGATTTTTTATGTTTTCGGTGGCGATAAAGTCGCCGGAGCCAGACTGCTTGGAATAAACGGCACCATTTGGGCTATCACAGGGCTGCTTGCCGTTTTCCCCCTCAACTGGATCAGCCCGAAACTGGGAAAACGGAATACCCTTACCATTGCTATTTTACTCATGGTCCTGGCACAACTTTCAAAGATAGTGTGCTATAACCCGCACTTTCCTTACCTGATTATTATTCCCACCATGCTGCTTTCGGCCGGTATGCTGTTTTTCTTTACTCTTGGAGCTTCCATGGTTGGTGATATATGTGATGAAGATGAATTAAAGACCGGCTATCGCGCTGAGGGAAGTTTCTATTCAATATTCTGGTGGTTTATTAAAATGGGAACTGCACTGGCAAGTTTTGTTGCAGGTGCGCTGATTGTGTTGACCATGTTCGACCAAACCCAGGTCACAAAAGTAGATAGTATACAAGGAGATACCAGGGAGATGCGTGCTAAAGTTCAGTACTGGCAGGGCTACCAGGGCCTCAGCACTGCCAATGCAGAGTGGATTGCAAATACCAAAACGCAAACCGCTGAAGCATTGCAGGAATCAAAGGAATACCTGAAATACCTGAACAAAGAATCTTTAAAAAACCAGGATGAGAGAAGCCAATATCTTTCTGAATATCCCTCCATGAGGAAAACTATGCTTTTGAACGCGAAGTCCGCTACAAATTCAACGGTTGCCGGGCTGGAGCAACTTCAATTACGCATGGAACAAGCAGTGCCTCAGATCACGACATCCGGAATTGACTCCCTGATTAAATCAGCAATCCCCCTGACTCTTCACACAAAGCTTGAAAAGGCCAAAATGCATTCATTTGAGCTCATGTCTCATCTGGAAGCAAAATTCGTAAAAAGCAGTAACAGCAAAGAACACTACCAGGAGATTATAAATAATATTACCGGGATAAACAACAGCATTTCGGGCATGAATACTTCATTATCACCCGATCTCCTCGACAAGGAACTTGGTACCATTGAAAGCAATATAGCACCACTCACCAAGCAGACTCCATACACGTTGCTCATGATGCGTGTGGTTGAGATCGGCCTGCCGATTTTGCTGAGCCTCTTTTCAATATTCTTTCTCCTTCGCTACTCGCTGACTGAAAGAAGATCCCACGAAATCAAGGACCTTCTGAAGCAAAAAAATGCGGAAAGTTTAAAACAACCGGAATGACATTCAATATTAAAGAAGGTAATTTCTGCCTGAATGAAAAAAAGGTTTTCCTGAATTCGGGGGAGATCCATTATTTCAGAATTAAGCGCGAACTGTGGGATAAGCACCTGGAAGCAGCAATAGAAGCAGGGCTGACTACCGTAAGTTCCTATGTGCCATGGGCCTGGCACGAATCCGTAAAGGGCGTTTTCGATTTCGACGGCACCTCGTGCCCGGAACGCGATCTCAAGGGTTGGCTGCGACGATGTCAGGCTTACGGATTGACCTGTATCGTGAAACCCGGGCCTTTTATACTGGCGGAGACCCGCGGCGCCGGGCTGCCGGACTGGTTCCTTGATGAATACGGGGAAGAGGTCAGGATGCGCAACAGCAAAGGCGGGATCGTCGCAAGCGACGGGGTCAGCTTGTTCAATAAGCGCTATCTGAAGTGCGTGGCGTTGTGGTACGATCAGGTTATGCCTTTCATCCGCCAGCGTGAAATATCCGCCGGTGGACCGGTCATCATGATGCAGATCTGTAATGAGATCGGTGTATTCTCCTGGTTGGCCCACCAGGCAGATTATTGTGAGAATGTGAGAGACCGGTTCATTTCATACCTAAAGAAGAAATTCTCCGGTATTGATGAAGTGAACGGCCTGTGGGGAACCGATTATCCCGATTTTACCCTTATGCAACTCCCCCCTGACGGAAGGCTTCCCTATGCTTCAAAAGGCGACCGGGGCCGCGATTATGAATGGCATTGCTTCTGGAGGACTTACTACGGTGACTACCTCAGGGTACTTACGGCCATGGCAAGAGGAAGAGGTGTCACCGTGCCGGTCTATCACAATCTTCCCGGATGGATTTACGGCAGCGGCTATGAGTTTCCAGTGAACATCACCATGTACGGAGACTTGTTCGGCGATAAGAGCGAGATCATCTTCGGTGTGGATCATATCCCGGAATACCTGTCGCACCGTAACATGCACGATGACCGGATCATCAATGACATAACTCTTGCAATGCAAGGCAACAAGCCGTTGTTTGCTGCCGAGTTCCAGAGCGGTTCCCGCGAATATCATGTGGTGACGAATCCCAGGGAGATGGAACTCTTTTACAAAGCCAGCATTGCCAATGGGCTGACCGGCTGGAACCATTACATGTTCTCGCAGGGCCGCAACCCCAGGCACAGGGGCTATTCCGGGGAAACCTTCTACTGGTTCAACCCGCTTACACCGGAAGGAGAGCGCACCAGCGCCTTTCCGCTGGTCAGGCGCATAAGCAAACTCCTGAAAACCTCTGAAAGCTTGATTTTAGAGGCTAAGCGTAAAGCGGAGGTTTGTGTGCTTTTCTACCCGCCCTATTATGCCACCGAGCTGGAGCGGCCTGAAACAGGGGCAAGTGAACTGCTGTTCAACGCTTCTTCCATCCGGAGGCCGGCTTACTTCGACGGGTTGCTTAAAGTACTCCAGGTGCTCAACATCGATTACGATATGGCTGACCTATGCCAGGCTTCGGCTGAACAATTAAGTCTATACAAGCAAGTATGGGCCTTCAGCACCGATGAGATGAATGGCCGCGACCAGCAGGTCATCGTGGATTATGCCAAAGAGGGCGGTAACCTGGTCATCTTTCCCTGTCTGCCTGACCGGGAGATGTCGCAGAAACCCTGCACCATCATTCGCAATGCACTGGGAATTGTGCCTTCCGGCAAGGAGACTATCGACTCACCATTGATCGATGTTTATGACCTTAAGGACATCAAATGCGCCAACCCACAGGTCATCTACTCTGAAGAATCACTATCCGGGGCAGAGATCATCGCCCGGACCATCAAGGGCACTGCCTGTGGGTTTACGAAACCTCTTGGAAAAGGGACCGTCATGCACCTGGGTACCTGGATCGGCTTCGATACTGAGGGCCATAAGCCGGTGTATGAAGCAATTCTGAAGAAATCGGGTGCAACGCTCAGGCAGGCCTCAACGAACAGTGTCAATATCGCTGTGAGAGAACGTTTCACAGATTCTAATTCGGCTCTTTTGTTCATCGGCAATTATTACAACGAGGAACAAACCGGCAAAGTCAGTTATACCCATCCATTAAGTGGTGAAACAATAACAATTCCTTACATTCAGGATGAGGTGTTATGGCCGGCATTGTACGGAGTATTAACTCCGGTATGTATGGAAGTTTCGGCCGGATTGAAAATTTTGCACAGTACTTCCGATATCCTTCATGTTGAAGAAGCTGGCGGGCAACTCCGGGTTACCCTGTATGGCGATCGTGACCTGCCAGGTGAACTTGTTTTCGAAGGCCCGGGTGTCAACAAGATCAATTCTGCCACAATAGATGCTGGAGGTATTAAGATGGTTCGTGACAGAGAGCGTATCGCGTTAAATTACAGTCATAAACACAAGGGTGAAATGGTTCTTAGCATCAAAACCAACTAAATGAAACTTTCCAATTCACTTGGCCTTTCCATCGATTTCCTGGAAAATGGATCAGTGAAGCACATTGAAGCTGATCCGATCAGGATAAGTCTCAAAGCGGCAACACCTTTTATTAAATACGGGGCAAACATCTTCCTGAGGAAAAGATCAAAGCCCTTTATATTCACAGCGCTAGCAGGCCCTGAATCCAACAGCCGGTTCCAGTTAACCGGTGACGCTTTTATAGCCCAAGGCAGCTGGGCAGGTCTTGATTATACCTGCGTGCTGCAACTTTCAAAAAAAAGTCTGAGCTGGCAGTGGCAGATTGATGTTACTAATTCGACGGGCGATCCTGTTGAACTTGATTTGATTTATCTTCAGGATGTAGGCTTAAAGCCGATGACCGGCGGGCTGATCAATGAATATTATGTAAGCCAGTATCTTGAGCGGCTTGTACTTGAAGATCAACACCATGGTGCTGTCGTTTGTTGCCGCCAGAACATGAAGGAATCAGTTGGGTATCCCTGGCTGATGATTGCAGGCAAAAATACCGCGGCAGCAGGAAGTGTTGACGGTATGCAGTTTTACGGAAAAACGTACCGTGAAACCGGAATACCCGAAGGCTTGCTTGCCGATAAGCTTGGCGGTAATTATGCCGGAGAATCCTCTGTAATTGCCTTACAGGAAAAGCCGTTTATCCTTGAAGCAGGCTGGCATCACCAAAGTGCTTTTGTAGCCACTTACTTTCCGGATCATGGACCGGCAACATCACCCGATGATTTGAAACGACTGCCCGGACTTTTTCTTGAATTCATTGACCAGGTTTCTGTTCCGGATCAGGACCAACTGATTTCACCCGATAAAAACTTATTCAACACCTCTTCTTTTTTACCTGTGGATGACCTGACCAACCAGGAACTTGACCGGTATTTTGGCGCGGGAAAGCGTCATTGCGAAGAGGAAAACGGGCAGTTATTATCATTTTTCTACGGGCAAAGCAACCATGTGATGCTGCGTGCGAAAGAAATACTGGCTGACCGGCCCCATGCACACATTATGCAGGCAAACGCAGGTTTTGCCCCTGATGAAAATATCGTATCCACCACGGCTTTTGCATTTGGTGTCTTCAATTCGCACCTATCCCAGGGTAACACTAATTTCAACGTTCTGCTCTCAGTGTGCACCAGCCAGTTCAATATTTCTCCTGAATCAGGCCAGCGTATCTTCGTCGAAATTGATGGTTGTTACTATTTGCTCGGTGTTCCTTCTGCTTTTGAGATCGGGTTAAATTATTGCCGTTGGTTATACAAACACAATGATCATTGCTTCCAGGTCCGTACCTGGACGTCAGCAACTGCCCCAAAGGTAAATATGGACTTCAAAGTTCTCAGCGGCTCGTATGTCAGGTTGTTAATTACCCATGATTTTGATACCCTGAACGGCTGGGAAATAATCCCGGGCAGTGACCCTTATCAGTTTGTGGCCAGACCAGAAGCGGGCAGCATGATCTCGGGTAAATTTCCACAGGCCAGGTTCAGGATCATCATCAACAATATTCAGGCTGATTACAAGGCCTGCGGTGAAGAGGCGCTTTATCCCGGCAATAAGATCCGGAACGGCTCTTTTTTTGTCCTTGACGTAAGTCACACAGCAAATTTCTGCATGAGTTTTATTGGTGAAGTTTGCTCTGATGTTAAGACCTCACCGATTGAAAATGCAGATGAGCAGTGGCTCTCCGATTGCCTCGAGGTACAATCGTTCTGGCGGCACCTGAGTCTCAACCTTTCGCTGAAAGGAGACCAGCAGGACGCCAAAGCCATCCGGGAAATCCTGCCGTGGTATGGCATGAATGCCATGACTCATTTCTTGACGCCTTACGGCCTGGAACAATTCAGCGGGGCTGCCTGGGGTACGCGCGATGTATCACAGGGCCCGATTGACCTGCTGCTGACCATGGAAAAGTATAGGGAAGCGAAGCAGGTGCTGTGCATCATATTCTCAAACCAGAATCCTGATGGCGGATGGCCGCAATGGTGGATGTTCGACAGCTTCTCACATATCAGGGCCCATGACTCGCACGGGGATGTCTTCTATTGGGTCATCATTGCCCTGAGCAATTACATAAAAGTCACCGGCGACCTTAAAATCCTTGATGAGGTAGTCCCTTACTACCATGAAGATGGCAGCACAGGCCCTGAAAAAACACCCATCAGCGAGCACGTCGACAGACTCATCCGCATGATCATCAACTCATTTATCCCCGGCACTGCACTGGTTCCTTTTGGCGGCGGCGACTGGAATGATTCGCTGCAACCGGTCAGCAAGGAATTGGCAGAACGGATGATCTCCAGCTGGACGGTTGAAATGAATTACCAGGCTTTCATGCAGTACCAGGCTGTATATGAACTTGCTGGCGATGCATCAAAGGCCAAAGAGTTAAAGGATATCTGCGAAAGGATCAAAGCTGATTTCAATAAATACCTTGTAAAAGATGGTGTAGTAGCAGGGTACGGGCTTGTTAATGAAGACCGCAGCATCTGTGTAATGCTTCATCCAGGTGATGCTAAAACAGGTGTTCATTATAGCCTGTTGCCGATGGAGAGGGGTATCATAAGTGAAATATTCACCAAAGAACAGGCTGAGCATCACCAGGATCTTATCGAGCAACACCTTAAAGGCCCTGATGGTGCGCGGTTGATGGACCGTCCTCTCAAATATAAAGGAGGGATTCAAACCATATTCCAGCGTGCCGAAAGCAGTACGTTCTTTGGCCGCGAAATAGGCCTCATGTACATGCACGAGCATATCCGGTATGCCGAGTCACTTGCCCGAACGGGTAAAGCCGATGCGTTTGTGACAGCGCTTCGCCAGGCAATACCGGTTGCATACAGGGAAATTGTGCCCTGCGGCGACATCCGGCAGTCGAACTGTTATTACAGCAGTTCGGATGTTGCTTTCAAAAGCCGCTCCGAAGCGGATGATCTTTACGACGAAATTAAAACGGGAAAAATCACGCTAAGAGGTGGTTGGCGGGTTTATTCAAGCGGACCCGGCATTTATGTCAGTATGATCGTTACACGGTTACTTGGCTTACGGGTTGAATTTGGGAATGTGATTGTAGACCCCGTTATTCCCCGCTCAATGGATGGATTATCTGCCTCAATGGATTTTATGGGTCATTCAGTCACCTTCAGATATGCTGTAAAGGAAAACTGTTACAGTCCGAAAGCCATTGCCATTGACGGGAAAGTTTTACGGTTTACTCACGAAGACAATAAATATCGCTTGGGCGGAGCAGTAATTCCAGCTAATATCTTTTTGGCCATGCTGGACCGTCAGGGTAATATTGTTGAAATACAATTGTAGCGGTATAGGACCTCCCCCTGCCCCCTCCTTAGAAAGGAGGGGGTGAGCCCCCGGGGCATTTCGTTCATATTCAATACCTTACCAAATTGCTCTCTTACCCCCTCCTTCCTAAGGAGGGGGCAGGGGGAGGTCAGAACACCCGCCTCAAGTGCCTGTCGTACAAATTAGTGTAAACCTGCTCTTCGATCGGATCGCGGTAATAATCCAGTGCATCCATAAATTCTTTGCCCATCTCAGCAGCTGCTTTGTAGGAAATATGGATGAGTTGCCTGAAGTGAGGGTTGTAATCCC
>JBBAAF010000024.1:0-37120 GCA_041658425.1 Bacteroidales bacterium
GAAATAGGCTCAATTCAAAAATGAAGGAGGAAGGATCAATTTATGAGATTCGAATTTAGAGTTCTGAATTCTGAGGTGTAAGATCCAAGTAATCTTTAAGTTGAACTTTCGCTGTTGCACTTGTCATCCCGGCGAAGGCCGGGATGACAAGTGCTTCGATTTGTGTTTTGTTATATGTTATTTGCTACTTCTAACTTCTTACTTCATACTGCCTACTGCCTACTGCCTACTGCCTAATAAACCGTTCGGTGAGGTGCTGTTTTCCTGCCCAAACGCGGATGAAATACATTCCCGGAACCAGGTTCGGGTGAAGCTGTTTCTGAATGGTTCCGTTACCGACAGCGATGGTTTCTTCATAAACACGTTCCCCTGTGATGGAAATCATTTCAATTCTGGCCTCAGAAGTCTGGATACCATCTATTTGCAGATTAATGGCACCATTGGTCGGATTCGGATAAACGGATATTTTGCTGCTAATAAATCCGGTTGGTTCGGTCCCGGATGTTCCCTGAACCAGGTTAGTCATCCAGATACCCCTGCCAAAGGTTGCGGCATAAAGCTTTCTGGAGGGATATTGAATTTCCAGCTCAGATATCACCACATTGGGTAAAAGGTTGCTGTAAAGCGTCCATTTACCGGATTCATCGGTGTAATAATAAACTCCGGCATCAGTTCCGATATACACGACATCATTTCCGAAACCTTCCTGATGAACAACTGAATTCACCGGAATATTCGGAAGGTCCATCGACCTATTTTTCCAGGTGGCACCTCCGTCAATGGTCCGGTATACTTTCTCGCCGGGCAAAAACCCTCCGCAGGTAACCCATAAATCCAGTGAATCACTGCCATTTACAGCCAGAGAGGTAAAATAGAGGGAATCGGGCAATCCTTCTGAGATATTTGTCCAGCGTACCCCTCCATCCTGCGTAGCCCATAGTCTTGCCGGTGAAGGATAATCATAACGGATCCTCTGGGCTGCATACAGCGTTTTGTTATTCCCTGGATACATGGCCAGGGCACAGATTTCGGCCGGACTGTTATATCCGGAGATGACCGGGAAGTTCGAAATCTTCGTATAGGTGTCTCCTTTATTTATTGATTTATAGACATTGCCAAAACCGGTGAAGATGATATTCGGATTATTCACATCCTGTATCATGGGAGTGGTCCATTCACCCCTTTCGCTACCCACGTTTGGCCGGATCGATTTGAAATTACCTCCGCCATTGTCGGACCGTACCAGGCTGCCATATTGGGATGAGCCATAAACGATATCCGGATTATCGGGATTGATCATGCAATCCATTCCGTCACCGCCGATAAAATTGATCCAGTTGCCGTTTCGGCTGTAAAAACTCGAATTATCCTGGGCTCCGCCAACTACGTAGCCGGGGAACATTTCGCACAAGCCGATACGGTAAAACGAGGTGATAATCATACCGTTCGAACGCTCCTGCCAGGTAGTGGCCCATTTGCCATCGGCACGAGTACCCGGTATGATGGTATCTGTACGGGTAACTCCACCATCGTGACAAGCATAGTACTTGTTATCAACAGGGTTATATTTATACTGGTGCTGATCGGCATGCAGCGTAAAGTTATCATTGGAGAAAACCCAGAAAGAACAGGCCTCCCATGTGAGTCCGCCATCTGAAGTGGCATGCATGTTTATTCCCCCGATGTAAACCCTTTCTTGGTCCCGCGGGTCCACCAGGATAGCCAGGTCATACCAGCCCTGATTGGCATCCAGGAGATTCTGACCGTTGGCATCCATTGTATTGCGGGCTGTCCAGGTTTCTCCGCCGTCGGTCGACCGGTAAAAACCATAAAATGAACCTCCCGGGTTAGCAGCTACAATATAGATATAGTTTGAATTCTGAGGAGTTAGCCCAATCTCGGTTCTGCCAATGCTCAGATCGGCAGGCCAGTTGGTATTCTTTGGTATCCAGGTCTCACCGAAATCGGTTGTTTTCAATAGTTTGGCAGATCCTCCGCCAAAGCTTCTGATCGTACCGGTGGTGGCATAAATAACCGAACCATTGTTAAAATCCTGCTCGATATCCCAGATCACATCACTGTTGACCTTGTGCCAGTTATCACCGTTGTCGGTTGATTTGAAGATACCGGAAACACCGGCAGCAATCAATGTACCCGGTTGGGTGGGATGAAAAAGGACCCTGCGGATCAGGGATGCGTCCAAATCGGCCTGATTAAACGTCAAACCTGTTGGCCTCCAGGTAATTCCGCCATCATCAGTCCGGTACACACCCAATCCGTAATGGGTATGGCGTTTCCGGCTGTCGGTATTAAGCGCTACACCGATATAGGCATAATCGCATACCGAGATGAAAATATTATCGGGATTCTTAGGATTGACGGCTATATCACTGATGCGCAGAATCGGAAGATCATCCGTGAGCGGCATGTAAGTGTTTCCGCCGTCGGTGGTTTTCCAAACACCCCCCTGGGCTACACCGATCCAGTAAATCAGGGGGTCGGTGGGGTGAAAAGCAATACAATTAATCCTCCCCATCCCGTGCGAGGTGTAAGTTTCGACACTCGGCGGCCGTTGATCGGGGCCGACAGGAGACCAACCATTGCCGGTTTTAAGTTTAGCCTCATTTTGCTTTTCTAACTGTATTTTAACAACCCCTGTTTGAAAAATCGACGGATCGGCCGGATTTCCGTCTGGATTCAACCTGCTGCGATTGAACTCCATAAAACGTCCATAGGCTTTCCATCCCTTCTGATCGAGGTTTGAAGGCACCGAGGCCCACTGATCGTAGGCCTTCAACGCATCCTTAAAGGTATATTTCCCGTTAATATCCTTACTCTGCGGAATGACAAACTGGCCCATTACACTGACACCGGACAGCATCAGGATCAGGCCCAGCCATAGAACTCTTGACTTAGTCGAATAATCCTTCATCGCGTATAAGCATTAAAATAAATGAATGTGACAGAATCAGATATTTCTCGTTGTTAAACTCAACCTCATAACCCGAATCCTGCAGATAGACAGCCAGATCGCCCTCTTTTGCCTGTATGGGCACATACCGGACATCCTCCTGTTTCGGCTTCCACGCCTCATCGGTTTCGGTGACGGCAGGAATCGGATAGCCAGGTCCGACCTTAACCACATAACCGGTCTGCACCTTCTCCTTCTCTTGTACAGTAGGCGGAAGGTAAAGGCCTGCTTTGGTCCTTTGATCAGGTGCCTTGGGCTTAATAAGAACCCTGTCGCCAATCAGAATAAACTTTGCCAGATCTTTTTCTTCAATTATCATACGAACCAAATAAAATGCAAATATAGAACATTCTTATCCCGTTATCAGTTGTCAGTTGTCAGTTGCAGGTTGCAACCGACAACCGACAACATACAACCCTTTCTTCTGTTAATGATTGTTAATCAACAATGCCGATTAATACATATCTGCGTAAATTGGCATCGTGAACCGGAATCTGCGCTATATTATCATTACCATGTTGGTGGCCCTGATCGGAATTATCATCTTCCAGATCTACTGGATAAGCAATTCCTACGATCTGCATAATCAGACTTTCCGCAATGAGGTTAATACTGCCCTGGAAGAGGTCCTAAACATGGAAACCGAAGAGACCATTATCGGTCATATCCTTGAGATGCAGGACAGTACCACCGAGCCCATTACCATTGAAACCTATCGGATTACAGAACAGACCCTGGATATGAGTGATCATTCCATTATAGGAAACATGAAGGACTCGATGTATATCAAACAAACGGATCTCAACCGTATTGTCGGCAAAGTATTCCAGAGTCTGGCCACTATTCATCCTGAATTGCCTGCCATCAGTGAGAAGTATAAAATACTCCTTGAAGAGCGTAAGATTACCACCCCGTTTATTCTGGCGTTCAGCAAGAATGATTCAGTGTTTGATCTGACCGGCGGCACTCCGGCACAATTTGCATCGGCCCAGGCAATTCAAAAGCTACCGGGCATCAACCGGAATAATGAAAAAGTGCTCGCCTATTTTCCCGAAACCCGGTCATTTGTGCTAAAAAGGATGTGGATGACCCTTTTTGCATCGGTATTTTTCGTGATCCTGATAGCAGGGAGTTTCTTTCATTTGCTGGCTATGCTGGTCCGCCAGAAAAAGTTATCGGATATAAAGAACGATTTCGTCAATAATATGACCCATGAGCTGAAAACGCCCATTGCGACGGTATCGGCGGCCATGGAGGCACTGGTACAATTTGACGCACTGGATGATAGAACTAAAAGCCTGAAATACATAGACTTATCCCGTCGTGAACTGAACCGGCTTGCCGGTATGGTAGAAAATGTTTTACGCATAAGTACGTTTGAGAAGCAACAGCTCGTTCTATTTAAAGAAACATTTAATATCAGCCAGATATTGGAAGAGACAGCACAAAAATTTATTCTGCAGAACCCCGACCGGGTGGAGTTCAGGTTTGATCTGAAGGGACCCGGATATATTCACGCGGATAAGTTTTACATCCAGAATGTGATCAACAACCTCTTTGATAACGCCGTGAAATATTCAGGGACATCGGCTTTGCTCGAGGTTAATTGTTACAGGGAGAATGAGTTTGTAGTGTTTGTTGTGCGCGATCACGGAATGGGTATTTCCAAAGAACAGCAAAAGCATATTTTCGATAAGTTTTACCGGGTACCAACGGGCGATCTTCATGCTGTTAAAGGGTTCGGGCTCGGCCTGGCCTATGTGAGGCAGATTGTTGAGGCCCACGGCGGATCCGTTGGAGTAAAAAGCCAGCTGGGAGCGGGATCAGAATTTACAGTTGCATTACCAGAAATCCAATGAAAAAGACCAAAGTACTGTTTGTTGAGGATGAGCAATCCCTCGGATTGATTGTTAAAGAGAGTCTCGAATCGAGAGGGTTCGATGTCCGTTATTGCCAGGACGGAAAAACCGGAATACAGGTGTATAGTGAATATAAACCCGATATCTGCCTGTTAGACATCATGATGCCATTGAAAGACGGATTCACGATGGCCCAGGAAATTCGCAAGGTAGATTCAATAACGCCGATCATTTTTCTGACCGCCCGTTCGCAAACTCCGGATGTAGTGAAAGGGTTTGAGGTTGGCGGGAACGACTATATCAAAAAGCCCTTCAGCATGGAGGAACTGATTGTCAGGATCAAAGCCCGGCTCACGGATCCCGGCGAAGCGCTAAAATCAGATGATGATGTTATCGTGCATCAGATCGGCGCCTACCGGTTCGACCACATGAAACAAACATTGGAATTCCGGAATCAGATCACCAAGCTAACCCATCGTGAAGCGGAGATATTACGGCTTCTCTGTGTCAATCGCAGTCAGGTGGTCGAGCGCAGTTTCGTCCTGAAAAAAGTGTGGGGCGACGATAACTTCTTCAATGCCCGCAGCATGGATGTTTTTATCACCAAACTCCGCAAACATCTTCAGTATGATACTAATGTGGAGATACTGAATGTGAGGGGGATTGGATATAAGATGATTTATTAAAGCTCAGTGCTATGTGTAGAGGTCCCCGCTTTCGCGGGGATGACAGAAAATGGTACCGTACTAAGGGAAGAAGGTCGGCATCGTTTTGCGCCCTTCTCTGTCATCCCCGCGAAAGCGGGGACCCCTCCCCCTTAACGTGCTGCTTTTGGGTGCTCCTCAAAACCCTAATACCTCTCTTAACCTCTTCATGCCGGCCTTACTGGTGTGTATCTTCTTGCCGGATTTCATGACCAGAACTTTGGTTTCTTTATCGTAAGGTTCGAGCTGGACGATCTGGGTAATTTTGACGATATGCGACCGATGGACGCGCAGAAATTCAGCCGGATCAAGATGCTCCTCGAGGTAACCCATGGTCATCTGTTTCAGATACCTGCCGTCACCGGTGTAAACCATCACATAATCGTCTTCGGCTTCGATGTATTCAACCTGATCGATCGCAATCACCTTGATTTTCTGACCGGTTTTTACCACGATCCGGTCGAGATACATTCCGTCCGGCAGCGTTCCTCCGGCGATTTTTGACAATCCCGGAGACGGACCCGCCTTTTGGTTTATCCTCTCGATGGCCTTATTCACCGACTGGCCAAAACGTTCCCTTGAATAGGGTTTTAACAGATAATCCACCGCATTGAATTCAAAGGCTTTAATAGCATATTCATCGAAAGCTGTTGAAAAGATCACCTGGGGATATTCATCCAGCAGTTCAAGCATTTCAAATCCGGATATTTTGGGCATCTGGATATCCAGAAACACCAGGTCGGGTTTCTCCGATTGGATGGCTTTCAATCCTTCAAATCCATTGGCACATTCGCCAACAATCTGTATATCAGGAAAGGAATCCAGGTATGAGCGGATCAGAACCCTTGCCGGTTCTTCATCATCAATGATCAGGGCTTTCAGTTGAGTTTTCATGATTCAGGAATTGCGGGATGGTCAGTTTGATGGTAAAGCGATTCTCCGTTCGCTCAACCGTTAGGCAATTATCACAATTATAGGCCAGGTAAAGCCGGTTCTTGGTATTTATCAACCCGATACCCTTCCCTTTTCTGGGAGGTGCCCCGGTATCAAAATCATTCGAGATTTCCACAATCAGGCTATCTTTCTGGCGGCAAAAGGCTTTCAGTTCGATCTTCACAGGCTCAGTGCTTTCGTAAACTCCATGCTTTATCGAATTCTCTACCAGCGGCTGAAGTATCATGTGCGGGATGGTCCTTTTCAGGCACTCCTCCGGTACAACGAAATCGAACTGAAGCCGCTTTCCGAACCTAACTTTCTCGATTTCGAGATAATACCGGATATTTTCGAGTTCAGCCTCGAGGGAAGTCAGGTTATTATGCCTGTTTTCCAGGGCATAACGAAGGAACCCCGATAGCCGCACGAGCATCTCCCTAGCTTGTTCAGGCTGAGCGGTAATCAGGGATGAAACCGAGTTGAGGCTATTGAACAGGAAGTGCGGGTTAATCTGGGCCTTCAAGCGCTCAATTTCGGTTTCCTTAACCTGTAACCGTAAAGTGGATTCTTTACTGATACGGGCTTTGCGGTCTTCGCTGTTGATATACAGGTAATAGATCAGGATGATCAGAAAATAAAAGAATAGTCCGGATATTCCCCGCCATGGCAGTGACTCAATCAAAAAACCGTGGTAATCTGCATGATCCGGCCAGATATTATTCAGAATCAGGTACCCTGCCCCCAGCCATACGCCGAGAACTATCAATGCGATCAGCAGGTGGTTCAGCAGCCGGTCGAGGAATCCTGCCTTATTAAAATCGTAGTACCGGATGGAGTACCACAGGCCCAGCGCGATCCCGGCAAACAGAACATTGAAAATCAGGCTGTCAGAGATAGCCACCAGGAGTTCCTGTCCGGAAGCCAGCCATAAAACAGCGGCATGGATACCGGCAACCAGTATCCATGCTACTATATAGGTAAGAGTGTATGTCCGGTTGATCAGGAACGGGTTTCTCATCGGTTAGATTCCGTAGGATTTTACTTCGCCGCCCCCAAATATAGCCATACCTTTGATCACCAGCATCGTGTTCTGATCGTAAACGAGGTTGGGCATTCTTTCGCGTTTATCGCTGAATCCGCCGAAGATGGCAACTACTTCAACCTTTACGGTCCATCCGGCAGGAACGATCACATTGGATCCTCCGAATATGCTCATGGTATCGAGGATCTGCGGACCTTCAGCCAGTTTGGCATTCATCAGGTTTATTTTTGAACCTCCGAAAACGCTTAGAATACGGCCACCCTTGAAATTTTGAGAGGTGATGATCCTGTCGCCGCCGCTGAATACAGCCACCTCATCGATAAAATCCCGGTTGTCTCCCCCCTGTTCGGGTCCTCTCCAGTGACGGAGGTAACGCGGTGGAGCCACGATCAGGTAAACACCGAATAGAAGAAGCACTACCGGCCAGAATGCCTGTCTCCAGTAATCCGGGAAGATCCAGTAATGGTTAGCCAGTGAAAATCCACCGACGGCAATCAGAAATATCCCCGGTACGATGCTTCGGTTGTTGATCAGTGATATCACCCCAATGGCGATCAGAAGCATCTGCCAGGAGAATACGATCCGCTTAATATCATAAGGGAAAAAATCAAACACGTTGGCAAAAAGCACCAGACCAACGACAATCAGCAAAACACCCCAGCCCCTGCGGCTGTTTATGTGTCTGCGGTGATCGAAAACCGGGCGGTCGTGCCGGTGTTCCCTGCGGAAATCTCTGTCCATGCGTTCCATTTTGTTTTTGTATTAGTTAATTGTTATTCGTTCATTTTAAATTATGGATCAAAGATAAGTTGATGGAAAAGGGGGATTCAACGGCCTATCGGTGAAGGGAGGATAATTTGCCGGCGAATGGCGACAGGGAACCAACAAATAGAACGCGGATGATGCGGATCCTAAAGGAGCGCGGATTTTCGCGGATTTCAAAATTAAAATTCGTGTAAATCAGCGTTGCGAAGCATCCGTGTCACCTTAACCGGAACAGGTGCAGCCAATCTTACCGACAGCGTTAACGCGATTAATCTTACCACAAACCAAAGCGTTACTTTACCCGGCAATGAAACTTTGTTACTTACCGCTTGTACTGGAATCCTATCGGAGCGACTTGTCCCTTTTCAAACCGAAAAATGCAATCGATCTGAGCCCTCTCTTTGATCGAATTGTCGAATTTCAGAGAATTATTTCTTTTATCTCCTTGATAAGATTCTTAGAAGGATCCTGAAGCCCGATAACATCATCTTTTTTAATATCAACGAAGTCATCATAATCTCCGGATTGTCTCATCACGAAGAGGGTATTATAAGTTTTGCCCGATTTATGTGAGATTATTCCTGTCTTGATAAACTGCTGACCGAGAAGTAACCGAACACCGGCATGGGTCCTGGCCTCAAAACCTTTACTCACTAATAATGCTGTAACAGCATAAAAACAAGCATAATATAATCGATTGACTGCAGTGATCCACAGTCCATTTTTTATATGGAGATCCACTTCTTGTAAAACCTCATCAGCTCTGGCTAATCGGTAGGAGATCAAATCATTGCGTTCTTGCTAATTCATAAGACTTTGCCTTCACGCAAAATATTGTGATATAAGGGTGTTATCCGGTGCCGGGTCTCCCAATCCTTTTTCGCGAAAACTAATGGGGAAATAATCTGTCCTGTTTCAAATTCCAGATCGAACAAAGGATAGGTTATGCGTTTCTTGTCTTTGAAAGTAACCTGGTCCTTATCCAGGAGTATTAAAAGATCAATATCCGAATCGGCACGATTATCGCCTCTCGCATAAGAACCGTACAAAATAATGGTCGATCCGGGCTCCACCGCAATCACCATTTTCTTAATTCGTGCCAGAATTTTCTCAGTTTGTGTCATTTTACAAATTTAGCATTTTTGTAATTCATATCTGACATGAGAATTGCGCAATAGCGTCGTAGAGACGGATCATGATCCGTCTCTACAGAAACCTTTGTGTGATGATAGCGTAGCGAGAGCCGGGGATGATCCGGCGACCTCATGATTAT
The DNA here is from genome assembly GCA_041658425.1 of Bacteroidales bacterium. GTDB lineage: Bacteria > Bacteroidota > Bacteroidia > Bacteroidales > UBA12481 > UBA12481. The sequence goes on from JBBAAF010000024.1 coordinate 9,548, forward strand.
GAATCATGCGCTCTAACCAGCTGAGCTACCTCGCCCTTTTTCGAGGACGCAAATATAATAGTTTTTGGAAACCTGAACCGCCTAAGATTGAGGAATTCTTGCTTGGTCTTTAAAATTTTCATATATTGCCGGAATTGAATCAATTTGTATTACGATGCCGGTAAAACAAAAATATGAACTGGAATATGTGATCAACGCTTCGCCAAAGGTCCTCTTCTCGAGGCTGAATACGCCGGGCGGCCTGTCGGAATGGTTTGCTGATGACGTGAATATCGAAGGCTCGGTTTTAACTTTTATGTGGGATAAATCCATCCAGAAAGCTGAGTTGCTCTGTCAGAAAGAGAACCGCCTCGTTCGTTACAGATGGCTGGATGACCCCGACCCGAAATCCTATTTCGAGTTCCGGATTACCCAGGATCCGCTGACAAACGATGTCTCCCTGACTATTACCGACTTTGCCGAGGAAAACGAATTAGAAGATGCTAAAGGATTGTGGGACAAGCAGATATCACAATTATTCAGCCAATTGGGATCTGCCTGATCCCCCTCAAACATACCGACCCCGGTTATCCAGCGTTTCTGTCAAATAACAGCGTGAAGAGATTGCACCCGTGAAGAGATTGCACCTTTATATGATCCGATCCTATATCGGACCCCTGGTGATGACATTCTGCCTCGCCATGATCGTGCTGATCCTGCAGTTTGTCTGGAAATACATCGATGAACTGGTTGGTAAAGGCCTCTCCTGGTCGGTCATATCTGAACTGCTGCTCTATGTCTCTGCAGGTCTCATCCCCATGGCCCTCGTCCTGGCCGTCTTATTATCCTCCATCATGGCATTCGGCAACCTGGGTGAACACTCAGAACTCAGTGCCATGAAATCCTCCGGAATTTCGCTCACCCGAATCATGGCGCCGCTATTTTTTCTGATTGTATTCATCACCGCCGGAGCCTTCCTCTTCTCCAATTATACCATCCCGAAAACCAACATGAAGTTCTTTACCCTCTTGCTGGATATCAGGCAGCAGAGGCCTGAATTCGACATCAAAGAGGGTCAGTTCTATAACGGCCTCGAAGGTTACAGCCTGAAAATCGGCAACCGGTCGAAAAACAGCAGAATGCTGTACGACCTGATAATCTATGACCACACCGCGAAAATCGGCAACACCTCGGTAACCGTGGCAGATTCAGGTTACATGGTTATGACTGAGGATAAACGCAATCTGATGCTGACGCTGTATAATGGTTACGGCTATTCGGAACAACTCGATGATAATCAGCGGATGAAGAAAAGTAAACCTCTCCGGCGCGACAAATTCGGAATGCAGCAGTTTCTGTTTACCCTGCCTTCCAATGAACTCAACCGGACCAACGAAGATTATTTCAAAGACAACTACAAGCGAAAGACTATGGGAGAACTTTCGAAGTATGTTGCTGAATTTAAAGTAGCTATGGTGAATAAGCGCGACAAGGTATCACACGACCTGCTGCAAACCCAGTATTTTAAACTCGTCGACAAAAAAGATGCCCTCACTCCTTTAAGCGAACATCAGCAAAAACTGGCAACCCTGCGTGTTGATGTACGGAACCTGTATGATTCCCTGACGCCTATCGACCGGGCAGAAGTGCTTGAGCAGACCCTCGGCCAGGCCCGCATTGCCCAAAGCATGATTAAAACAGCCTCAGAAGTGTACAAAGGAGATCAAACCTGGATGTTCCGCTTCCAGATTGAATGGCACCGCAAACTCACCCTATCCTTAGCATGCCTGATCTTTTTCCTGATCGGTGCCCCGCTGGGTGCCATTATCCGTAAGGGCGGACTGGGTACGCCGGTTGTTGTTTCTACCCTGTTTTTCATCTTCTACCACATCATTTCCCTTGCCGGAGAAAAATATGCCCGTGCCGGTATCATGCCTGTTTGGCTCGGGATGTGGGGATCCACTTTCATCCTGCTGGCCATCGGAATCTATCTGACCATCAAATCCACCCGTGATTCGGCTGTCCTGTCGAGCGACACCTATATGTTACTCATCCGGAAATTCCTTAGATTTGGCCGGCGTAACGGAATTATCAATAATGAAGATCCTCCAGCTCACCAATAAAGTTCCCTACCCTCCCCGGGATGGTGGTGCCATAGCCAGTCTGACCCTGGCCAGGGAGCTCGCGAAAGCTGGCCATGAGGTGGTTGTGCTGGCCATGAATACTTCCAAACATTTTGTCGATCAAAACAGTACGGATGTTAGACCGGCTGAAAACATACGTTGGGAAATCGTCCCGGTAAATACCGGGATCCATTGGTCTAAAGGCATTGCCAACCTCTTGTTCTCGCGGCTGCCCTATAACGCAGTCCGTTTCATCTCCAACGAGTACCGTATGAAACTCCGGAGTCTTTTATCTGAAAACAATTTCGATTTCATCATACTCGACAATCTCTATACGGGCTTTTATATCAAAGATATCCGTTCGTGCTCGCATTCACCTGTGGTTCTCCGGCCCCATAATATTGAACATGAGATCTGGGCACGCACGGCAAAATCCTCGGCCGGACTGAAACGGCTCTATCTCACCATTCTTGCTCACCGCATCCGCCGGTTTGAGCTTTCACTGATTAACCAGTACGATGCCCTGGTACCCATAACATCCAGAGATGCCGGTCATTTCATGAATTTTGGCAACAAAAAGCCTTGCCATGTATTGCCAACCGGAATGGATCTGCCGAATCAAACCCGGGATAATCCGGTTGCTTTCAAACGTTCCGTGGCGCATTTGGGTGCACTCGACTGGCTGCCCAACCAACATGGCATCCGGTGGTTTATCCGGCTTGTCTGGCCGATTGTCAGGCGCGAGATACCCGGCATCGAATTCCACCTGGCCGGCCGAAATGCTCCTAATAGATTTAGGGCACAGATATCTTCGCCCGGAGTTGTTTATCACGGTGAAATCGAAGATGCTGCAGGTTTCATCTGCGAACATCCGATTTTTATTGTACCGTTGTTCTCAGGAAGCGGAATGCGGATCAAACTGCTTGATTATATGTCAGCCGGAAGGGCAACCATCACCACTACCATCGGGGCTGAGGGAATTCAGGTTGAGGGAGGCAGGGAAACTTTCATCGCCGATCAACCGGAAGAATTTGCCCATCATATCGTTACCCTCGCCCGAAATCCCGACTTATGCCGTGAAATTGGGGAGAATGCGGTTACTTTTATAAAAAACAACTTCGACAACCAGGTGTTGATCGGGCAACTGATAGAATTCCTCAATAAAATTGATACTCGCAGCTAACATACTTTTCTGGGCTTGCGTCATCGCTGTTTTTCACAGCTATGTTCTCTTTCCTGTCATTCTCCGGCTGGCAGGAGCTTTCCGCAAACTTCCCGGGGATTATCCCGGCAATGCCGGCACAGAACCCATGGTGAGCATCCTTTTATCGGCCTACAATGAAGAAGATGTCATCGAAGAAAAAATCCGTTCGGTTTTCAGCACCCATTATCCCGCCTCCCGGTTTGAAATTCTTATCGGATCAGATCATTCAACGGATAGAACTCCGGAAATAATCGAACACCTGACAAAAGAGTTCCCGGCCATCCGGTTTTTCAATTTCACTGTTCGGCAGGGAAAGCCAAATGTGATAAACAAACTCGTAACAGAAGCCAGGGGTGAGATACTCATCCTCACCGATGCAAATGTTATTTTCGATGAAAATACACTTACCCGGATAACAGCCCCATTTGCTGATCCGACAATAGGATTAGTTGATACACAAATGATTAACCTGGGCATGAAACGTGAAGGGATATCCTTTCAGGAGAAGGCCTATATATCCCGGGAAGTTCAAATCAAGTATCTGGAAAGCAGGCTATGGGGAGTAATGATGGGACCTTTCGGCGGGTGTTTTGCTATCCGGAAAGTGCTATTTGAACCGGTTCCGGCGAATTTTCTGGTCGACGATTTTTTCCTCAACATGAAGGTCTTTGAATCAGGTTATAAAGCCATGAACAATCCCGCAGCCCGGGTTTATGAGGATGTGTCGAATGATTTATCGATCGAATTTAAGCGCAAGATCCGGATTGCTACCGGTAACTTCCAGAACCTCAAACGTTTCAAAAAGCTTTTATCCCCTGCCAAACCGGCATTGGCTTTTTGCTTTTTCAGTCATAAGGTAATCCGGTGGATGGGTCCGGTTTTCCTCTTGCTGGCATTGCTGGCATTGAGTTTCCTGGCGTTTTATTCGGTGTTCTACCGGGTATTGCTCTTTGCATACATTGGGGTTTTACTCGTTCCGGCTCTGGATTATCTGCTAAAAAAACTAAATTTGCACTTTGCATTTTTCAGGTTCATTACTCATTTTTTAGGAATGAATCTGGCATTAAGTATAGGAATGGTGCGATATCTGAAAGGGGTTAAAACGAATGTCTGGCAACCAACCAAACGTCATCAATAAAAGTCTGAATAGTATTGAAGAGGCCATTGAGGCTATCAGAAAAGGTGAAATTATCATTGTTGTGGATGATGAAGACCGTGAGAATGAAGGTGACTTTATTGCCTCGGCGCAGATGACCACCCCCAAAACCATCAATTTCATGGCTCGTTTCGGCAGGGGGCTGATTTGTACCCCGCTGCCTGAGGAACGGTGCCAGGAACTTGATTTGCCACCGATGGTTGGGAAGAACACCTCTTTTCATGAAACGGCCTTTACGGTATCAGTTGACCTGCTCGGTCAGGGATGTACCTCCGGTATATCTGCCCAGGACAGGGCAAAAACCGTAAATGCACTGGTTGATCCCAGGTCAAAGCCTGAAGATTTCGGGCGTCCCGGGCATGTCTTCCCGTTGATCAGCCGCGATAAAGGGGTTATCCGCCGTGCCGGTCATACCGAAGCCGCTGTTGATCTCACACGCCTGGCCGGGTTAAGGCCTGGTGGAGTGCTTGTTGAGATCATGAATGAAGACGGCAGTATGGCCAGGCTGCCCGAACTCTTACTGATTGCGCATGAATTCGGGCTGAAAATAGTAACTATTAAAGATCTGATCGCTTACCGGCTGAAACAGGAAAGCCTGATTGACCGGGGTGTTCAGGTGAACCTGCCGACCGATCACGGCAATTTTGATTTAATTCCTTACCGCCAGAAGTCTAACGGCCTCGAACATGTTGCCCTCGTTAAGGGAACCTGGACCGACGATGAACCTGTCCTGGTCAGGGTGCATTCCTCCTGCGTTACCGGCGATATATTCGGCTCCTATCGTTGCGATTGCGGTCCGCAACTGCACACGGCCATGGAAATGATTGAGCATGAGGGAAAAGGCGCACTCATCTATATGAACCAGGAAGGCCGCGGGATCGGGCTGTTTAACAAAATGATGGCTTATAAGCTTCAGGAACAAGGGCAGGATACGGTAGAGGCCAATATCAATCTTGGTTTTGATGAAGATGAGAGGGATTATGGTGTTGGAGCTCAGATACTTCGGGACCTGGGCATCAAGAAATTACGACTGATCACCAATAATCCGAAAAAACGTGCAGGCCTCGAAGGCTATGGAATCCAGATTGTTGAAAATGTTGCCCTGGAAATTCAACCTAACCCGCACAATGCTTTTTATCTGCAAACCAAGCGGGATAAGATGGGGCATTTTTTACATTTGCATCTGGATTATCATGATCCCGATCTAACCTGAAAGAAAGAATGAAGAACGAACTGCCCCGCATCGTCTTTATGGGAACACCTGAATTTGCGGTTCCCTCGCTGGATGCGCTGTTTCAGGCGGGATATCCGATCGCAGGGGTAGTTACCGCACCCGATAAACCAGCAGGTCGCGGATTGCAGCTGACCTTATCACCCGTTAAACGATATGCCGAAGATAAGGACCTCATCGTATTACAGCCCGACAGCCTCAGGGAAGACTATTTCATTGAAGACCTCCAGGCATTGAACGGTGAACTTTTTGTGGTGGTAGCGTTCAGGATGCTTCCGGAAGTAGTTTGGAGGATGCCCCGCCTGGGGACCGTCAACCTTCACGCTTCCCTCCTGCCTCAGTACCGGGGAGCTGCGCCGATCAATTGGGTTTTGATTAACGGAGAAACGGAGACCGGTGTCACCACCTTCTTTATTGAGAAAGACATCGATACCGGACATATTCTCAAACAGGCCAGCCTGCCGTTGACAAACAATACCCTTGCCGGTGAGCTGCATGATCAGCTCATGGTACTTGGCGCTAATATACTGATCGATACCGTAAAGGAAATCTCGGAAGGAACGATCCATGCGATTCCTCAGAGCGAGATAATCAAACCCGGGATGCTTCTGAAACAAGCACCCAAGATCGGTCGCGACGACGGGCATATTAACTGGCAAGATCCCGCCCTGAAAATTCACAACCAAATACGCGGATTATCTCCGGTACCCGGTGCCTGGACACAGTTTCTAACTGATACAGGTTACAGCTTCGGGATGAAAATTCTGGAAACGGAGATCGATCCTGCTGCTCAATGGGGCTATCCGGGTGAGGTTTTATTTGAGAAACTCAATAAATTATGGATCCAAACCGGATCCGGGTCCCTTCGGGTAAAAAAACTTCAGCAGGCTGGTAAAAAAGCAATGGTTATTGCTGAATTTCTGCGCGGCTTCCGCGAGCAAATTCTCAGTGCAGGATAGTCTGATCTATTTTTTTGCCGGCTTCATTCCCCTCAGCCAGATCTCCTGCCCTGCCTTAGGCTGCGTACCCTGTTTCATGTGATTTCGCTTGTACAGCCACTTGAGCTTTATGCCATATAATTGTGCGATGCTGTACATCGATTCACCCTTCTCTGCAGGATGAAAGGTATATCCCGTTTCGGCTTGTCTGCGCTTGGGCTGGAGATAAATCACCTGTCCGGGCCGCACATCCTGATCTTTCGGTATTTCATTGTATTTTCGAATCTCCCAGTTAAGCAGATACAGTTCTGCTGTCAGCTTTTTAATATTATCCCCTGGACGGGTCACCATAAAATCGATCCGGTTTCGGTGGAAGACTTTGGGCTCAGGTGCAACAGCCTCACGAACGCTATTCGGTATGGGATTATCGGTTATCGAATTCATCGGCTCCACCACCGGTTGCATCGTATCGAGCAGAAAAAGTTTGTAATCTTCAATCAGCTTGATCAGTATATATGCATAATTGGGATTCGTGGCGTATCCTGCCTTTTTCAAGCCATGCGCCCAGGCAGCGTAATCAGCAGGATTCAGATCGAAAAGAAAAGCATAGCGCGGCCGTGTCATCAAAAAATTCGAGTGATCCCGAAAAGATTCAGCAGCAGAATCATACAGCCTGAAACAGGTGTTACTGTCATCATCCTTATAGGTATACCTTTTCCCGGTCCATTCCGTCTGGCACTTTATTCCGAAGTGATTGTTTGCTTTCACAGCCAGCTCACTGGTACCATATCTTGATTCATGAAGAGCCTGGGCCATGGTAATACTGGCCGGAATTTTACTGTAATACATTTCCGCGATTGCTGTCTGGGAGTACTTACTGATATAATTCCAATGGGCAGAATCGGTTTGTGGAAATGCTATAACAGACTGAATTGCAAGTACTAAAATAAATACTATCTGAACGGGTTTACGGAAGTTCATCGACAAACTGCTTTAGAATTTGGGTTTCCAAGATAGATAAAATTGCATGTTTTTACCAATCCGCGTTCCATCTTAAAATTCGTACCTTTGCGCAAATCTTAAATAATGCAGTCCAAGGAAATCCGGATACCCTATGATGAATTCAACGGTTCAGAAAACCTCGTTCCCGGCATATCAGAACTTATCCATAAGGCTGATGAAGCAGCCGATAAGGCTTATGCTCCCTTTTCAGGCTTTCATGTCGGAGTAGCGATTGAATTGGAGGACGGTTTGGTTTTTACCGCTAATAACCAGGAAAACAAAGCATACCCATCGGGATTATGCGCTGAACGCGTAGGGCTGTTTTTTGTGCAGGCCAATTATCCCAATACCGCTATCCGGAGGATGGTTCTGGTGGCCAAACATGATGGTCAGCTTACCGAAGAACCGGTTTTTCCCTGCGGTGCCTGCAGGCAGGTTATGGTAGAATCTATTGAACGCCAGGAGGTTCCGTTTGAATTCTGGATGGCAGGAAAAAACAGGATTTTACGGATTGACTCACCGGATCATTTACTTCCCCTTAAGTTTTTGCTCTGACGGACAGGCACAGCGGCCTGATCCAGAAACTCCATCCACAGCTGATCCTGCGGTGGCTCAGCAATTATTTGGATTTCCGCTTTCGTTACCGGGTGCATAAAACGGATCCGGCGGGCATGCAGGTGGATTCCCCCGTCGGGATTTGACCTTGGAAAGCCATATTTGAGGTCGCCCTTGATCGGACAACCGATTTTGGCCAACTGGCAGCGGATCTGGTGATGCCGGCCGGTTTGCAGGTCAACTTCCAGAAGATAGAAATTATTGGTGGTACCAACCAATTTATAGGTCAAACGGGCTTCTTTGGCTTTCCCTTTCGGTATAGGATACGCGAAACTCTTGTTCTGCTTCTCATCTTTTACCATATAATGAACCAGTTCGCCCTCTTCGTTCTCGGGCCGGTTCTTCACCACCGCCCAATAGGTCTTTTTAACTTCGTGATCTTTAAACTGCTGATTCATACGGGTTAATGCCTTGCTCGTACGCGCAAAGATCACTGCCCCCGTAACCGGCCTGTCCAGGCGATGAACAATACCCAGAAACACATCACCGGGTTTTTTATATTTTCTTTTGATGTAAGCCTTTACCTGATCACCTAAAACCTCATCACCTGTTTCATCTGCCTGAACCAGATCCGCGACCTGTTTATTGATGACTATCAGATGATTATCTTCATACAATATCTCCATTTTGATTAACCTCCTAACCTCCTAACCTCTTAACCTCCTAACCTCTTAACCTCTTAACCTCCTAACCTCCTAACCTCTTAACCTCCTAACCTCCTAACCTCTTAACCTCCTAACCTCCTAACCTCCTAACCTCTTAACCTCCTAACCTCTTAATACTGTTCCTTTTCGTTCGGAAAATCCAGTTTCTTCACATCATTGATATATACAGTGACGGCACCTTTGATTTCCTCAAACAGATTGTGGTACCTTCTCAGGAACCGGGGTGAGAAATCCTGGGTTATTCCGAGCATATCATGCAGAACCAGAACCTGTCCATCGCACTGTGCGCCGGCGCCGATACCTATTGTCGGAATCTTTATGGACGCGGTGACACGGCCGGCCAGGGTAGCCGGGATTTTCTCCAGGACGATAGAAAAGCACCCTGTTTCCTGGAGTAACAGAGCATCATCCATCAGTTTTTCAGCCTCGGCCTCCTCTTTGGCGCGAACCACGTAAGTTCCGAATTTGTGGATAGATTGGGGAGTTAGCCCCAGGTGGCCCATAACCGGAATACCAGCTGAGAGTATTCGTTCAACCGACTCAACGATTTCCGCACCCCCTTCAAGCTTCACACCGCCGGCACCGGTTTCCTTCATAATACGGATGGCAGATTGCAGGGCCTCTTTCGAATTACCCTGATAAGTTCCGAAAGGCATATCCACAATGACCAGGGCACGGGAAATTCCCCTGACCACCGAGGCCCCGTGATAGATCATCTGGTCAAGCGTGATCGGCAAAGTTGTTTCATAACCGGCCATCACATTTGAGGCTGAATCGCCCACCAAAACCACATCGATCTCTGTGCTGTCCAATATCCTGGCAATAGAAAAATCATAGGCGGTAATCATCGCGATCTTGTCGCCCCGGAGCTTCATTTCCTGAAGAACATGGGTGGTTACCCTTTTAATATGCTGATGAACTGACATTTTCAGTGGCTTTATAATTCAATGAATTCACTAATTTTACGCGTTACAAAGGTAGAATTATTTTGAGCATACGCCGGGGAATATTGGTTTTGATGATTTTGCCGGGATTTGCATCCTGTCGGAACGACATTGATGTGATGGCACCTTATAAAGATATCCCGGTTGTATACTGCATACTCAACCCGAAAGATTCCGTGCATTATCTGCGGTTGGAGAAGTCGTTCCTGGGGGCAGACAACGCCTATGAAATGGCACAGCAAACGGATTCCATCTATTACCCGTCAGCTTCCGTTTTTCTCGAAAGATGGGCCGATAGTACAATGAAGGAGCAAATTGCCATGGTGAGGGTAATAAATCCGGTGAGGGACAGCGGGATTTTCACCAATGATCCCAATTATCTTTACCAATCAACCTCACCGATCAGGACCAACAGCGAGTACCGGCTGAATATCAGTATCCCGTCGGTTGCTGCAAAAGTCACGGCAAGTACCCATACGGTAAATGAATTCAAAGTAGAAAAGCCTGAAAATACTAAGAAAAACCTGTCGTTCTTGAATTATGAAAACTACCAGACAGTGGAGTGGATCACAGCACCTTTTACCCGGATATACCATTTGACAATCAGATTTCATTACCTTGATGTCACCCATGAAGACACAGTTTATAAGGCGATCGATTGGAACCTCGGCCATTTTTTTTCCAAGTCTGGCATCGGCGGGGAAAAAATGGAAGCCAAGTTTTTGAACATGAATTTCTTCAAATGGATTGGCAATAAGATTGACTCGGTTGACGAAAGCGTCCAACGCCTCGCTGATAAAAAAGCAATTGATTTTATTTTCACTGTTGGTGGAGAAGAGCTCTACACCTACATGGAGGTTTACTCCGAGGATAACGGTATTTTAAAAGATAAGCCAATTTTTACCAATATTGTCAATGGAATTGGACTGTTCTCATCTAGGTTTGAGCAATCCATTCTCGGAAAATCCCTTTCTGACCTTACTATTGATGCGCTTGCCAAAGGAATCTATACCAAGCATTTAAGGTTTGCCGACAGTCAGAACGACTATTATTATACCGGATTCTGAAGTCCGTTCTGTCGTTTTGTCACACTTCCCTGATTGGCACAATGCTTGAACAGTTGGGATAACTAATAATTGAAATCCCGCAAACCATGGGTAAAATAATAGGAATTGATCTCGGAACCACTAATTCGTGTGTGGCCGTTATGGAAGGGAATGAACCAGTAGTTATTCCCAACAGTGAAGGAAAAAGAACCACTCCTTCTGTGATAGGTTTCATTGAAAATGGTGAACGCAAAGTTGGCGATCCCGCTAAGCGACAGGCTATTACCAATCCCACGAAAACTGTTTCTTCGATTAAAAGATTTATGGGTGAGCATTATAGCAATCTCGATAAAGAGATCCGTCGTGTTCCATTTCATGTACAGCAAGGTGAAAATGATACTCCCCGGGTTGTTATTGACGACCGCAAGTATTCTCCGCAGGAAATCTCCGCAATGGTGCTTCAGAAGATGAAAAAGACTGCAGAAGACTATCTGGGTCAGGACGTTACCGATGCCGTTATTACAGTACCAGCCTACTTCAATGACTCGCAGCGCCAGGCAACCAAGGAAGCCGGTGAAATCGCCGGGCTCAATGTTCGACGGATCATAAATGAACCTACCGCAGCCGCTTTGGCTTACGGGCTGGATAAAAAAGGCAAGGACTTGACTGTCGCCGTTTTCGACCTTGGTGGCGGTACTTTTGATATATCCATCCTGGATTTGGGTGATGGTGTTTTCGAGGTAAAATCGACCAATGGCGATACCCATCTCGGTGGCGACGATTTCGATCAGATGGTAATCGATTGGCTTGCAGAAGATTTCCTTAAGGAAGAAGGCCTGGATCTCCGTAAAGATCCTATGGCCCTCCAGAGATTGAAAGAAGCCGCAGAAAAAGCAAAAATCGAACTTTCGAGTTCAACTTCAACGGAAATCAACCTTCCGTATATCATGCCGGTGAACGGGATTCCGAAACATCTGGTTAAAACACTTACCCGTGCCAAATTTGAACAGCTGTGCGACAAACTGATGCAATCAACCATTGAACCTTGCCGTAAAGCCATTAAAGACGCAGGAATAACCACCGCTAAAATTAATGAGGTTATTCTCGTCGGCGGGTCAACCAGGATTCCGGCTATTCAGAAAATTGTAGAAGATTTCTTCGGACGAACCCCGTCAAAAGGAGTAAACCCCGATGAAGTTGTTGCTGTTGGTGCAGCCATCCAGGGTGGTGTCCTCAGCGGTGAAGTTCATGATGTTTTGCTGCTTGACGTAACTCCGCTTTCCTTAGGGATCGAAACCCTGGGCGGTGTGTTCACGAAACTGATTGAGGCGAATACAACCATACCGACCAAGAAAACCGAAACATTTACCACTGCTGCTGACAGTCAGCCGTCGGTTGAAATACATATTTTACAGGGCGAAAGAACGATGGCTGCGCAGAACCGGACCATCGGGCGATTCCACCTCGATGGACTGCCGCCTGCACCGCGCGGAATTCCGCAGATCGAAGTTACTTTTGATATCGATGCAAACGGTATCCTGCATGTTTCTGCCAGGGATAAAGGCACCGGCCGCGAACAGAAAATCCGTATCGAAGCTTCATCAGGATTAACAGATGCCGAGATCAAGCGGATGAGGGATGAAGCTCAGCAATTTGCCGATGACGACAGAAAGCAGCGCGAAAGGATTGATAAACTCAATCATGCCGACACCCTGATTTTCCAGACCGAAAAACAGCTGAAAGAATTTGGTGACAAACTGCCGGCCGACAAAAAGCCTAAGATTGAAGATGCACTGGCTAAACTTCGCGAAGCTCACCGGGCACAGGATATTGATGCCATTGACAAGGCTACAGCCGAACTCAACATGGTATTCCAGGCCGCCTCAGAAGAGATGTATCGCCAGGGTCAGCAGGCAGGCCCGCAACCAGGTGCAGGTCAACAGGAACCGGGAATGGGAGCAGATCCGGGAGCTGGTAAGCCGAAAGATCAGGATGTAACGGATGTTGACTTTGAAGAGGTGAAATAAACGATGTCACCGGAACTTTTAACCGGTACAGTTGTTTAAGAAGCAAATTATAAAAGAAACTATGGAAACGTTAATAGGTAAAAAAGCTCCTCAGTTCACTGCAAAGGCTGTTATCGACGGAAATGACGTTGTTGATGGTTTTTCTCTTGAACAATTTGTGGGCAAGAAAGACGTGATCTTCTTTTTCTATCCGATGGATTTTACCTTTGTTTGCCCGACTGAACTGCTTGCATTCCAGGAAAAACTGGCCGAATTTGAAAAACGCGGAGTGGCTGTTGTGGCCTGCTCGGTTGATTCCGAATTCTCTCATTGGGCCTGGCTGAACACTGAACTGAAAAACGGTGGGATTAAAAGTGTGAAATACCCGATTGTTTCGGATTTCACGAAAACAATTTCATACAATTTTGGTGTTTTAGCAGGCGATTACGATTATGATGACAACGGGAACCTTGAATTCAATGGGGCCGCTGTTGCTTATCGCGGGTTGTTCCTGATTGATAAGGAAGGGGTGGTTCGCCACAGCGTCATCAACGACCTGCCTTTGGGCCGCAGTGTGGATGAGGCTCTGCGTATGGTTGATGCACTGCATCATTTCGAAAATTATGGTGAAGTATGCCCGGCAAACTGGCATGAAGGCGACAAGGCAATGAAGGCTACTGCAGAAGGTGTTGCAGATTATCTTGGATCAAAATAATCAGAGAAACAGCTTCTTATAATAAACTGGTCCAGGGTTGCGTTCAAAAGAGCGCAACCCTTTGTATTTTTGTATGAGAACAAATGCCATGTGGACATTAATAATTATACCGCTTCTCGGATTCAGCCTGCAAGCCATCGGGCAGCACGATACGCTGAACCGTACCGATAATCAGGGTAAGAAAACAGGATACTGGATTTCTTATGATCCCGCCGGATTGAAAATATATGAAGGATTTTTCCGCGAAGGGCGGCCGGTTGGCCGGTTTCTACGGTTTCATGCCAATGGAAAAATCCGGGCCGAAATGAATTACCTGTCCGATGGTATCCGCGTGGAAACCAGGTTATTTGATCCTGAAGGCCGGATGAGAGCCGAAGGCACATACCTGAACCAGCTAAAGGAGGGTCTCTGGTCCTTCTATTCCGAGAAGAAAAATCCGGTTTCCCGTATCCATTACAGTAATGGAAAGGTACATGGCGAGGCTCTGCGTTATGATGCCAATGGAGCACTCATCGAGCAAACCCAATGGATCAACAACACGCTCAGCGGTTTACAGATCATCTTTTATCCTGATAATAAACCCCAGGCAAAAATAAATTACCGTAAAGGTGTCATCGACGGCCCTTACGAATTGCTCTTCCCGGATGGAAAGACTGAGGTTCAGGGTGTCTATTTTTCCGGTCTGAAAACAGGTAAATGGGTTTATTATCAGCCGGATGGACAAACCGACTACATTCTGAACTATAAAAACGGAAAATTGCTCAATCCCGAAATTCTCGATGCCCGCCAGCGCGAATCTTTCTACCGGTATGAAAAAAACCGCAGCTTGCTCAAGGATCCCCAGGATTTTCTGAATAATCCCGAGGGATTGCTGATCAGATAATTATATATTCACATCTTCGTAAAAAGATTGAACATGAAAAAAACAGGTATGGTGATCGTGATACTGCTGCTAGCCTTTCAAGCCAGGCCGCAGACGGCACCGGGCAAATACTGGATTCAATTCACCGACAAAGCAAATACCCCCTTTACCATTAGTCAGCCGCAGGATTTCTTATCTGATCGTGCCCTTGAGAGAAGAACGCGCTATCATATCTCAATAAATGAGCAGGATCTCCCGATTGATCCTGCTTATCCTGATTCGCTCCGGAAGATGGGTGTAACGGTTTTAAACCGGTCGAAATGGTTTAATGCCGTAACCATCTATACCACAGATACCGGTGCACTGAGCCGGATCAGGCAACTAAGCTTTGTGAGGCAGTTAAAATCCGTCAGATCGTTTAAACCCTCCCATCTGGTAAACGACAAATTTGCATCCGAATTTATTTCTGCTCCTGATGTTGCAGATCAAACGGATACAACCCTATTACAATATGGCCAGGCAGCCCGTCAGGTGGGCATGCTAAACGGCCACATCCTTCACAATCAGGGGTTTCAGGGACAAGGCATGGTCATCGCTGTGCTTGATGCTGGATTCAGGAATGTCAATTCCAATCATGCCTTTGATACCCTCTGGATGCGAAATCAGGTGCTCGGAAACTGGGATTTCGTAAATAATAAGCCCGTCGCTTTTGACGAACACCCGCATGGTGCCCAGGTAATGTCGATCATGGGTGGAAACCTTCCGACCCAATTAGTAGGATCAGCACCAAAAGCATCTTATTATCTGCTTATCACAGAGGATGTTGCAACCGAATATCTGGTTGAAGAAGACAATTGGGTGGCTGGTGCCGAATATGCCGACAGTGTTGGAGCCGATCTGATCAATTCATCGCTGGGATACTCCACGTTTGATGATGCATCGATGAATCATACTTATGCGGATATGAATGGAAAAACTGCCCGCATCACCATTGCTGCCGATATTGCCTGCAGCAAAGGCATACTGGTGGTTTCGAGTGCGGCAAATGAGGGGAACACAGCCTGGCATTACATCACCGCACCGGCGGATGCCGACAGTATCCTCACGGTTGGTGCGGTGGACTCGCTTGGCAAATATGCTTCTTTCAGTTCAACAGGACCGACTTATGACAGAAGGGTTAAGCCGAATATTGCAGGCCAGGGTTTATATACCGCACTGGTAAACACCGATGGCAGTGTTATCCGTGGTAGCGGAACATCATTCAGCTCACCTTTGATTTGCGGGCTCACAGCCTGCTTGTGGCAAGTCAACCGGTCGCGCAGCCCGATGGAAATCATCAAAGTCATTCAGGAGAGTGCCTCGCAGGCCAATTCACCCGATTCCTTGCTCGGGTATGGTATTCCAGACTATGGGAAGGCTTTGTTCCTGATCCAGGGGATAGACCCGATCCGGCTCGATAATGAATCGCTTTTCCGGGTTTACCCCAATCCGTTTCCAGACAAGTTGATAGTGGATTTCTACTCTCATGACAGACAGGACATTACCGTTGAATTACTCAGTGCAACCGGAGAATTGCTGTATACAAAGCCGGTTGAGGTTGGTTACACCTCGATTAACCGGATGGAGATCAATGAATTTCAGAACTTCCCCAACGGGGTATATTTTCTCCGGATCATTACCAAAACAGCACATCACCAGCAGCGGGTAGTAAAGATTTCGGAATAATCTCAACAAGCGATAAGCATGGCGGAGCAGGAACCCCTGGGACTATTTGAATTGAACCGGCAGATCCGCCTGAGGATCCAGTCCGGATTTCCGGAACCAATCTGGGTGGTGGCCGAAATCAGCGACTTTTCGGTCAACCGTAACGGCCATTGTTATCTCGAACTGATCGAGAAGGAACCCGACGGCGACCGGATTCTCGCCAGGTCGCGGGCAACCATATGGGCTTCAGCTTACCGGATGCTGCGGCCTTTCTTTGAATCAGCTACCGGACAGGAGCTGATGCCGGGGATTAAAATACTGGTAAAGGCGGAGGTCGAATTTCACGAACTATATTCGATAAGCCTGAATATCAGGGATATTGAACCCAGCTTTACTATCGGTGATCTGGCACGTAAACGCCAGATGATCATCCGGAAACTAGAAGAAGCCGGTGTTTTTGAAATGAACAAAGAGCTGGAGATGTCGCTTGTTCCTCAAAAAATTGCCATAATTTCTTCGCCGACAGCAGCCGGATATGGCGATTTCAATGACCAGCTCATGAAGAACCAATCCGGGTACATTTTCTATACGCATCTTTTCCCGGCGGTTATGCAAGGAGAAGAAACCGGTCCCTCCATAATCGCGGCTCTCGATGCAATTGCCGGTTATGGCAGTTTCTTTGATGCCGTGGTGATCATCCGGGGTGGCGGTTCAAAGTTGGACCTGAGCAGCTTCGATAATTATGATCTGGGATTAAATGTCGCGCAGTTTCCTCTGCCGGTCATTACCGGGATTGGCCATGAACAGGATGATTCCATCATTGACCTGGTTGCTCACACTCGTTGTAAAACCCCCACCGCGGTAGCTGAATTTCTGATCGGCCGCGTGGAAGAATTTGAAATCCGCCTGGATGATATGGTGCGGTCGACCGTGGATATTGTACACTCTTTTCTTTTGGACGAGAAAAGCTCTGTCGCCCGGATCATGGAAGGTATGCGCCTGCGCGTCAAAGGGTTCACCGATTACCGGGGGTTAGCACTAGCCCAGTTGCTGGTACGATCGAAAAGTTCCCTAGCCCAATATTTCCGCCTCAGGCACGATACATTGACACGATTTGAGCAGATATCCGTATTAAAAGATCCGGTGAACATTCTGAAAATGGGTTACTCCATTACCCTGAAAAACGGCCAACCCGTAAAATCCGTCACTCAAGTGACAATTGGTGATCATCTCACTACACAACTAACTGATGGACAAATAAGTTCCATAATAGACCAAGGAAGTAAAAATTTATAGATTCGAAGACCAATTTTAAATTTTGAAGTGGAAGATTCAAGTGAGCCTGCCAGTGCTATTGTCATCCCGGCGAAGGCCGGGACCCCTTGACGCTACTCCGAGTCCGACAACCGACAACTCACAACAAATAACATCACCATGAACTTACGTCCGCGAATGCTCTCGAAAAAGGAAGAAATGGAAAAAATCATCAACGAAGCCCAGGTTTGCTATCTGGGTATGTCAGAAGATAATAATCCCTATGTGCTCCCGATGAATTTTGCTTACGATTCAGGAGCTTTTTACCTGCACGCTGCCCCGGAAGGCCATAAGCTTGAAGTATTAAAGGCGAACCCGAATGTTTGTATCAACATCAATACAGGTAATGAACTATTTCACCGGCACAAGGAAGTGGGCTGCTCGTGGGGAATGAAATTTAAAAGTCTGAACGCATTTGGAAAAGCTGGTTTTATCGATGACTATGCTGAGAAATACCGGGTTATGCAGCTGTTCATGGTGAAGTTCTCCGGCGAGACGTATGAATTCTCCGAACCCTCCATCAGAAATGTTGCAATCATTAAGGTCGACATTGAGAAGATGACGGGGAAAGTATATGGTTATTAAGGAGATGGTTAAGAGGTTAGAGGTTAGAGGTTAGAGGTTAGAGGTTAGAGGTTATTAAAAACAGTATTATGGATGAAAAGGTTACGTACAGGATGGCAATCGAGGAGATTGAGTCCATTCTGAAAAAAATCGAGAACCAGGATCTCGATGTAGATGATTTGGGCACTAAGCTCAAAAGAGTCAATGAGTTAGTGAGAATATGCAAAAAGAAGCTGCATACGGCGGAGAAGGAGGTAGAAAAGATCCTGGGTGAGATGGAACCCTGATGAGTCTTATTTTTTGTTAAAGCGGTTGCATGACTTCAGATTGTTGTTCTCAATTAATAAGACTTTTCTATCTTTACCGGCTGAAAAAACGCTAACTGACTAATAAACTGATTAATAAAAAGGCATTTATGATGAAAGGAATGAAATTGATCCGCGTTGCGCTATTAGGCATTTTCTGTTTCGGTTCGATTCAGATGATGCAGGCCCAGGACGTTAATGAAGCGAAGACTGCTTATAATGCTGCTCTGCAGACTATGACGGCTGATCCTGCAACCGCAATAAAATCGCTGGAATCCTGCATTGATCTTTGCACGAAAATCGGTGTACCTGCTGATTCAGTAAAAAACGCAGCACGCGCAAAATTCGCAGAAACTTATTACAACCTGGCAATAAACCAGGCTAAGGATAAAAATCTGGACGGAGCCATTGTCAATTTCAAAGAAGCATTGAAGTATGGCCAGGAAACCAATAATTCGGAAGTAATTAAAAGGACAACCCCTGGCCTTGTCCGGATTTATGCCATGCAGTCAAACTCGTTCCTGATACAAAAAGACCCGGTGAAAGCCCAGGAGACCTTAACTCTGGCCCTGCAGATGGACACCCTCAATGCAACCGTCTGGCTGGTTCAAATGAAAATATTTCAGGATGCCGATAGTGCTGCCGGAGTTGCATCAGCTATTCAGAAGTGCATGACCATCAGCAAGAATCCAAACGAAACCAGACAAGCCCAACAGTCGGGGTTAAAATATTTCCTGAGCAAGGGTTCCAAAGCAGTTAACACCAGTAAATTCGACGAAGGTGTTATCAACCTCGAAAAAGCCCTGGCTTATGATGAGACCAATAAAGATGTTATAGCTTATCTGGCAAAGGCTTACAATGGAGTTTCGCAATGGGACAAAGCCATAGAAACTGCTACCAAAGGTATCGCCATTGAAGAGGATGTACCTGAGAAGGAAGCCAAATTCTGGTTTGAAATTGGTTTGGCTTATAAAGGCAAAGGCGACAAAACCAATGCCTGTGAATCATTCAAGAAGGCAATGGCTGGCCAGTATGTTGAAAATGCAAAATATGAGATCGAAGTTGATCTTAAATGCAGTAAGTAATCCGGCCATTGGATAAAATAAAAACATCCGGGATCGAAAGTCCCGGATGTTTTTTTGTACATTACTCTTCTTAATAAAAATTACAGTCGAATGGTGAAAAAACTGATATTTATACTCATAGCCTTTCTGATAGGCACGGCCATTCTCGATGCCCAGATAGTAAAAATCGCCTGCGTGGGCAATTCAATAACTTATGGAGACGGGATCGGCAACCGGGATAAAATGTCGTATCCGGCACAATTGCAAGCCTGGCTGGGCTCAAGATATACGGTCAGAAATTTTGGCGTTTCCGGCACCACCATGCTTCGCAAAGGCGACAAACCTTATTGGAATGAACCTGAATACAAAGAAGTTATGGATTTCAACCCCGACATCATTATCGTCAAACTCGGGACCAACGATTCAAAACCTCAGAACTGGCAGTATGCCGGAGAATTTGAGAAAGATTACGCGGATATGATTCTTACCTTCAAAGCCCTGGATTCAAAGCCACGGGTATTGCTGGCTTTGCCTGTTCCGGTTTTTGTGGCAGAAAAATGGGGTATCCGTGATTCTATTGTCAGGGACAAGATCATACCCATCATAAAGAACATTTCAAAGGCTACCAAATGTCAGTATATTGATCTTTATACTCCTTTGCTGCCATATAAATATGCTTTCCCGGATGATGTCCACCCAAACTCAATCGGAGCCTCTGTTATGGTTGAACAGATTTACCGTTCCTTATTTTATCGCGATAAAATGCACAGTTCAGGTTACCTGAATACCGCCATCCTGCCAGCCCCCGGGGCCGAATGCCGCGGAGCCGCAGCAGGCTGGGGCGAAGGCAACGACTGGTACTCTCAATTCGATGCCATAAACAAGATAGGACAGGACCGTAAAGCCGATCTGATTCTGCTCGGCAACTCCATCACGCAGGGCTGGGGCGGAGAGGGCCGCTCAGTCTGGTCAGCGGTTCCTGAATTGTGGGATTCACTGTTCAAACCACTTAATGCTGCCAATTTCGGCATCTCGGGTGACCGGACCCAGCATGTTTTATGGCGGATCCAGAATGGCAATTTTGATAAAGTTAAACCTAAGGTAATCGCCCTGGAAATAGGTGTTAATAATTTCCGCGATAACAGCGATAAGGAGATTGCAGATGGAATCCAGTCCATTGTTCGTGCTTTGCTGAAAAAGGTTCCGGCAGCTAAAATCATATTGTTCGGACCGCTACCAACCGGCACGGACAACAAGGACCCCAACCGGCCAAAATACAAGCAGATACATCAGATTATCCATGGGTTGAACAATGGTAAAAATGTGTTCTATCAAAATATGGATAAACAATTTATCAATCCTGACGGAACATTGGTGGAGGGACTGCTTTCTCCGGATGCCATTCACCTCACTGCGGCAGGATACCGGAAATGGGCCGGGGTGCTGGTGCCTGAAGCACGCAGGCTCATGGACAAATAAGAGGTTAGAGGTTAGAGGTTAGAGGTTAGAGGTTAGAGGTTTTACGAGCATTAAAATGAATATGAAATTAAGGAGTTTTGCATTATTCTGCGTGCTGCAGGTAACGTTAATGATTGGGGCGCAGGAAGAACCGAGACCGGAAGTGAAGCCGGTTCAGTATTTTATTGGTATACAGCCGGGGTTAACTGTGGTACCATTTGATGAGTACCGGTCGGCATTTGATGTTAACCTGATCCCGGTTACCGTAGAATACGCAATAAACCGCCACTGGGCTCTCCGGGTGCATTCTATCTGGGATTTAGAGATCAGGCCTGAAAATTTCCCCGCAGTGTTATCCACCGTAGGAGTTGAAATTGCCGCACCCTATTATCTTGCCCTGAAAAACAATGAAGAAGGCCATCGCGGATTCTTTGTCGCCCCCGTTATCTCACCTGCTTATCACAGGCTTAACCATTATTATTCGTTTGGAATCGGGGGAGAAGCCGGATTTTCATTCCTGTTCGGAAACAGGTGGAGCATCAGCCTAAGCGCACAGGCCGGGACCAAGCTCCAGATGGATCCGGACAATCCGTACATGCGGATAATCCCCTACTCGATCCCGGTGGTCGCCCTGGGTATATGGCTATAACCTTACCCTGATGCCTCCCATGAAATTAATACCCGCCTGAGGGAAATATCCATCCATTTTATTTCGCTGACCTTCATAGTAGTAACTATAAACCCAGGCATTGGTTTCGTACTGATGATTCAATAAATTGTTGATCTGGAGAAACAACACCATCTCATTAATTTTTGAAGGCTTCAATGTCCACGAAAAGGAGATGTTATTAATCCAGTAAGGATCAAGCGATCGGGTAATATCTGAGGTGTTATCAATATATTGACGACCTACGTACCGGCTATCCAGCATAAACCGTAAATCGCTAAAAATCAACCAGGTTAAGCGACCACCGGTTATGATATCCGGGGAAAAGGCAAGATTACTCATTGCCAGGTTGGTTGTCCTTTGTACCCCAGTATTCCAATCATCAACGTACTCGGTGAAATTCCTGATTTTGTTCCTGCTGATGGTCAGGTTAATTTCGAATTGAAGGGATTTAACAGGATTGATCCGTACGGCCGATTCTACTCCGGATCGAAAACTTGACGGGATATTCACCATCATGGGTGCACCAACATCGTTTATCTGACCGGTGAGGATAAGCTGATCGGTATAATCCATCCAATAGAGAGTCAGGTTTACAGATACAGGGCGCACCTCCAGCTGGTACCCGAGTTCCAGGTCGCGGAGGATTTCGGGCCGGATTACCTGGTTAGCCGGAGCATCCACAAAATTGCTCCTGGTTGGCTCCCGGTGGGCAAATGCATAGCTCACAAAGGTTCTTTGGTTATCAGAAATATCGTAAGTGAGGCCGAATTTTGGATTCAGAAAGTGATACTGATGATTTTGAGTGATGTTGCTCAAGTTGTCGTCAATACCGGAAATCCGGTAATTGATCATACGATACTGCATATCTGCATATAGTCCGGCTTTGCGGAGAAATTGGTAATTGATCTTAACAAACTGATTGGCATCGGTTTTAATTCCCCGGCTGAAATAATATTCATGATCGGTGCCTGCATCGGAAGCAAATTTAGCCCAGATCACCCGGCCGTAGTGGTCACCGGTATATTGGTTTATGCCACCGCCGGCTGTCACAGAGAAAGTTTTTCTGTGGTAATTCACCGTATAGACTCCGCCGTAAAAATGATTATTGAGCCATTTCCGGCGAACCAGGTCGCTCTGGGTAATGGTATCTCCGCCAAGAATAACCGGACTGATCAGGTAATCCGCTAATTTTTCTCCCTCCCGGTATTGCTCATAATAACCTGAACCACCGGTATAATGAAGGGCAAGCGTAAAATCCAGGTTTTGTGTGAGCTGGCTTGACCAGTGAACCTGTGCATTATCTTGCTGATAATCATCCACTTCATTCTTGTAGGTATACGGGTTAAAGGTTCTGTTGGTCTGAAGCATTTCCGAGGGAACGCCTCCCCAGGCCTGATAGGTGCGTTCTTTTCCCGTAAAGAAGGTTGCTTTAATGATATTTTTTCTGGAAAAATATCCACCAGAGGTATATGCCGAACTCAGATCGGTAAAGGCACGATCGATAAATCCATCCGAGTGGATTTTTGACAGGCGCACATCCATGCTGAAATGATCGTTGATCAGTCCGGTTCCGGCATTGAGGCTCGTTTTCCAGGTATTGAATGATCCGGCCGTGGTATTAAGATTGATGTTTGGCGTGGGATTCAATGCGATAGTCTGAAAATTGATGTTGGCCCCGAAAGCAGCGGCTCCCTGGGTGGAAGAACCAACACCCCTTTGAATCTGAATGTTATCGGTTGATGAAACGATATCCGGGATATCCACCCAATAAACTTCATGGGATTCACTGTCATTGAATGGAACACCATTGATTGTCACGTTAATACGTGAAGCATCGGTTCCCCTGATTCTGAGTGCGGAATAACCGACACCGGTGCCGGCATCCGAGGTTGCTACCACCGAAGGGGTATTGAGAAGCAGGAAAGGGATATCGCGTGTCTGGTTATCAGCGCGAAGATCCTCTTGGCTTAGATTAGTATAGGTGACCGGGTCATTCTGAGCGGCCCGGATTCCGCGAATAATCACCTCATCGCCCATAACCTGTGACGGCTGCAACCGGATCCGGAGTTTTGAAGGTTCGACAAGATCCAGCAGGTATTCCAGTTTTTGATAGCCCACAAATGAGAAAAACAGCGTGTATTTTCCGGGAGGCAGATTTTTCAGAATAAAGGTCCCGTCATCCTTTGTCATCACACCCAGCAGGGTATGGTCGATCACTACATTTGCCCCACCCAGGGGCTGATCCTGTTCGTCAGTAACTGTCCCGGTAATCGTTAGCTGCGCTGAAGCTGCCAGAACAACGAAGCAGGATGCTGCCAGAAGCGCAATCCTTTTAATCATCGTTTGTAACAATTATAGCCAGACCATACGTCCTCGTGGCCACTCTCCCTTCGCCGGCATTATCCGGATCAGGTGCTAAGGGTATGATCTCAGCCCGTAATATTAAGGCACCCCCTTAGAGGACGGTACAAAGATATAAATTTTGTAGAGACGGATGATCATCCGTCTCTACGTTGATGTTGAAAAAAAAGCCGACCGGCAATGAATCCCCGGCCGGCTAAACCCAAACCAAACAAACCAAAATCACAAACTTTTTCGGCTGCAAATTTAATTATTTACATTAATGAATATATCAATATTTGTGCCTTTCTCTTCGGCACCTAAAAATTGGTAATTTTGTCAGCCATAAATAACGATATGTCATCTTCTCCATCAAAAGTACTTAAGCATCCGGTTTTTAAAATTGTTTCCGAGGTAGCCTCGGCCGAAGGCATTGATGTATATGTTATTGGGGGGTATGTTCGTGATCTGATTCTGCATCGCCAATCCAAGGATATTGACATCATGGCAGTTGGAAACGGTATCGATCTTGCCAGCAAGGTGGCTGAAAAATTAGGAACCACAAAGGTTCAGGTTTTCAAGAATTTCGGGACGGCCATGATCCGTTATAAAGAGGTCGACATTGAATTTGTCGGAGCCCGGCGCGAATCTTACACTCCCGATTCAAGAAAGCCTGATGTGGAAATTGGCACCCTGGAAGATGATCAGAAACGTAGGGACTTTACCATAAATGCCCTCGCTATCAGCCTAAATAAATCCAACTATGGGGAGTTGATCGATCCGTTTGATGGCCTCAAGGATATGGAGAATGGAATCATCCGTACGCCGCTGGATCCTGATATCACTTTTTCGGATGATCCCTTAAGAATGATGCGCGCAGTAAGGTTTGCCACCCAACTGAAATTCCATATCGCAGCGGATACCGTGGAATCCATCACCCGGAATCGCCATCGGATTGAAATAGTTTCGGCGGAACGGATCGCAGACGAGATGAACAAAATAATTTTATCTGCCAAGCCGTCAATCGGGTTCAGGCTTTTGGATGACACCGGACTTCTGGAAATCGTTTTTCCTGAATTATATGCATTGAAAGGGGTGGAAGAGCGTAAAGGTATCCGCCACAAAGACAACTTTCTCCACACCATCCGGGTGTTGGATAATATCTGCCGGAATACCGATGATCTTTGGTTAAGATGGGCAACTGTGCTTCACGATATTGCCAAACCGCTGACCAAGCGTTTTGATCCTGAAACGGGCTGGACCTTTCACGGCCATAATCACTTCGGAGCCCGCATGGTTTCTGAGATTTTCAGGCGGATGAAACTTCCGATGAATGAAAAGATGAAGTTTGTGGAAAAGATGGTCAACCTGCATATGCGGCCGATTGTTCTGTCACAGGAAATCGTTTCGGATTCCGCGGTGAGAAGGCTATTGTTTGAAGCCGGTGATGATATCGATGCTCTGATGACTTTGTGTGAAGCTGACATTACTTCAGGAATCCGGGATAAGGTGGAGCGCTATTTGAAAAATTTTCAACTGGTACGGCAGAAACTCCTGGAAATAGAGGAAAAGGACCGCGTGAGGAACTGGCAACCTCCGATCAGCGGTGAAGAGATCATGCAGGTTTTTGGAATTCAGCCCGGCAAGCCAGTGGGAGATATCAAAAATGCGATCAAGGATGCCATACTGGATGGCATAATCCATAATGACCGGCAGGAAGCCTGGGCACTGATGATTGATACCGGCATAAAACTGGGACTGAACCCATTACCCGGATTTGAGTATCCATTACCTGAAGAAATAAAAAATCATGAAGACTGATTTTAAACCGGGCACGATGATTTATCCGGTACCGGCTGTACTCGTAAGCTGTGGTGAAACAGAAAGTGAATTCAACCTGGTCACCATCGCCTGGACGGGTACCATTTGTTCCAATCCACCCATGTGCTATATATCCGTCAGGCCCGAAAGGCACTCCTACCCGATTATCAAACGCACAGGAGAATTTGTTATTAACTTGACTACCATCGAGATGACCAAAAAGGTTGATTGGTGCGGAGTAAGATCAGGAAAAGATTTCAACAAATTTAAGGAGATGAACCTCACGGCCGGTCCCTCGAAATTAATCAGCGCCCCGATCGTTATGGAATCCCCGGTAAATATTGAATGCCGGGTTTTTGAAATCAAGGAACTCGGTACCCATCACATGTTTCTGGCCGAAGTAGTGAATATCCAGGTAAATGAAAAACTCATAAACTCCGATACGGGCAAACTTAATATACTTGACTCCGGCCTGATTGCCTATGTTCACGGCAACTATTGCGTGATGGGGAAAAGAATCGGAACCTTCGGTTTCAGTGTGGCCCGGAAATAAATTAATTTTTTATTACTTTTTATAGCGGATATCCAGGTAAACCGGCAGATGATCCGAGTAACCGCCCTGGTAAAAGGATCCTAAGTATGTGCGCAAAGGACGATCCCCCATATATTCTTTATCCGGCTCCAACAAATAGCCGGCCTGAAAAACGTGAAGATCAGAAGGTCTTGAATAGAGTATCCGGGAAGTATCGAGGATCGAGCCGGAGACTACCATATGATCAAGCAGGTTCCAGGCACCCTTGTATTTATAGGTGCCGCCCGGCGAGGAATTTTTCAACCCCTGTGTCAGGTCATACAACTTGCCGGCGTCAGGCTTTCCATATGACAATAAGGCATTCAGTCCGGAAACGACACTCAGATCCATCGGTTCATCATTGAAATCGCCGGTAATCAGAATTTGTGCTGATGGGCTTTTTCTCAGAATGGAGTCGACCCTGAACCGCACTGCTTCCGCTACCCAGACCCTCAGAGGCCGGCTTTGTATTTCTCCGGAAGAACGTGATGGCCAGTGATTAACAAAGATATGCAGAGTGTCCTTGCCTCCCAGGATTCCATGCGCATAAAGAATTTCACGGGTACGCACGGCGGTATCGAACGGAAACCGGATCGCGAAAAAATGAGAATCGATCAATTGAAAATATCTCGACCGAAACAACAGGGCCACATCGATACCGCGCGAATCCGGAGATTCATGGTGGATAATCTTGTAATCCAATCCGTTCAATGCCGTTTTAGCAATCAGGTCGTCAACTGTTTTGCGGTTCTCCACCTCGCATAATCCAACCAAAACCGGAAGAGTGTCTTTTCCCAGGTCCTTGATCACTTTAGCGATATGATCGATCTTATCCTGATATCTTTTCTCCGTCCATTTCTTTGGGCTGCCCGGCAGGAATTCCTCATCATTGATCAGGGGATCATCGATGGCATCAAAAAGGTTCT
This sequence comes from Bacteroidales bacterium, assembly GCA_041658425.1. GTDB lineage: Bacteria > Bacteroidota > Bacteroidia > Bacteroidales > UBA12481 > UBA12481. The sequence continues at coordinate 36,771 of JBBAAF010000024.1, forward strand.
CCACATTATAGAACATCACCCGGAAATGCGGGTTGGTATCGTTCACCCCGGAAGGTTTCTCTTTCTCGCAGGATCCGGCCAGCAACAAGGAAATCAACGCTAATAAACTTAGGTACTTCATATTCCAATTTTCTATTTTCATGAAACGTGATGCGTGAAAGAGGTACCCACCCCCTAACCTCTAACCCCTAACCTTATGCCTTGTAAAGACGCAAATATGCGTCTCTACGATATTACTTCTCTTGCCGTTCGTACGCCCCGATATCGGGACCCGCGTCGGATAGCCTGCTGATTCCCATCAGATCGAGCGGAAAAAATTTCGAAAAGATCGGGTTTGCGCGATCTTTTGC